>JABDQM010000261.1 GCA_013042315.1 Flavobacteriaceae bacterium
GAAACAATGACTTGAAATATAAGCCTCCTGGTCGATCGCTGTTAATGATGACCTCCTCTATCATCTCCATGGCCCTTTCTCGCTCATTCTTTTTCCAGAACAGGTCCCTGGCCAGTACCGTTTTGTAGAAATAATTCTGCGGTTCCAGGGCTGAAGATTTTATCAAATGAGCATGAGAGGTTTCGTACTGACCCAGGCTTCGATACACCTGGTACATACGATAATGGGCCCTGTCATTTTCCGGGTCTTTGTCCAATACGCTTTGAAAGGCTTCGGTTATCATAGAGGAATCCCGGGGAAAAACCCGGTTCTTCCAGGCCAGATCTGCTTTTGCCAATAGTACTTCCGCACTTTCCGGGTCTAGTTCCATGGCCCTCTGGGTATATTTTTTCATCATCTTGTCCCGCTCCTGTTTTTTCAGGCTGCCGTAATAGTGCCACTGTCCATACAGGAAAGATAACTCTGCATAGGCTTCGGCAAAGGACGGATCGAGGGCAACAGCCTCCTCCAGCAAGCCAATGGCCTTGGGCAATGAACTGTCTTTTCTTTGCTCTCCCAACTCCCGGGCTTCAACATATAATTTGTAGGCCTTCAGGCTTGTTCTGCGGTTGACAGATAAATCGACCGAATTTTGCTTTTCAGATTTTGAGCCACCAAGGGCGCCTAAAGACCAGAAGGCCAGAATCAGGATTGCTATTGCTCCCAGAACAAGAGGTATGGTCCTGTTTTTTGTTTTTGGAATTTTCTCGGATTTTGGGACATTTCCATTCTGTTTGGAAACACTCGGGGAATAACCGAAATAATCCTTGAAAGAGGTAGAGAAATAAGTTGGGCTACTAAATCCGACCATATAGGCGATTTCCCCAAAGGAATAGGATTCGGTTTTAATAAGCTCCAGGGCCCTTTCCAGCCTGATCTCCCGGATAAACTGGCTAGCCGATTTATTCTTAATAGCCTTGATCCTTTTATACAATTCAGATCTGCTTATCCCCATTTCTTTGGCAAGCATTACCACCCCGAATTGCGGATTAAGCAGATTTTCGAGTACTGTGTTCCTGGCCCTGGAGATAAAATCATCAGAATTCATCAGGCAAGTGCAATGGTTGGTTCCTTTAAAGTTAGTCGATTTAGCCTAAAAATAAAAATGTAACTGTCTGGAATCGAGTAAATAATATGGAATTTTAGTTATAATGAATGGTCCACAAGCTGATGTTGCTTCTCTCGAGTTGGAAACATAGTTTAAAACCAAAATTCATTATTTAAAGTAATGTATTCATACTTAGAATCGCTCATGCAAAAGATTAAGGAACTTTAAGGAGGTATGAAGATCACCAAAGGCGTCATTTGAATTAGCGGCACGCTACACGGGATCACACCAGCAATAATCAACCCATGGATTAGACCTGCTCTTTCAGGGCAGGTCTAATTTAATAAAACCAATTTCACCATGAAAACACCAATATTAGTTTTCCTATCAGCGGTTACCTCGCTTATTTTTTCCTCGGTAAGCGGTCAGACCCAGACCATAACAGGTACGGTTACAGATAATTTTAACCAGCCTTTGCTCGGTGTCAATATTGTGATAGAAGGCACTTCAAGAGGCACAGTGACAGACATTGACGGTACCTACAGTATTGAGGCCGCCGCGGAGGAGGTATTAATTTTCTCCTATGTAGGATTCAATTCTTCTAAAATCCTAGTGGGGTTAAATAGGGTGATCGATATTAGTTTGCAACCTGGAAATAACCTGGAAGAGGTTATCGTGGTGGGCTATGGAACTACAACTCGTCAGACCCTTACAGACAATATCGCCTCGGTTTCTTCAGATCAGATCAAGGAGATTCCGGTTCCATCCCTGCAGGGTGCACTTATCGGAAAAACTGCCGGAGTGCAGATCACCCAAACAGGTGGAAGGGCCGAAGCTGGTTTTAATATTCGCGTACGGGGCGTAGCGACCATCAGTGGTAGCGGGGAACCCCTTTATGTTGTAGATGGAATCCCGATCGATAAAGTAGACCGGAGTATAAACGGCTCTCCGATCAACGCTCTTATTGGCCTTAACCCTGAAGATATCGCTTCTATTGAGATCCTTAAAGATGCTTCGGCAGCAGCCATATATGGTTCAAGGGGCTCAAACGGGGTGGTACTGATTACCACAAAAAGTGGGCGTCAGGGAAAAACAAAATTCTCTTTTCGCTCCTCTTACGGCTGGAGCGAGGCCTCTAATACGCTGGAGTGGCTCAATACGGAGGAATATGTAGAACTCTATACCGAAGCAGCCCTGAATTCCGGTTTTACAGAAGACGATGCAGCTTTTTTCTTCAATCTCTTTGCCCAAGAAGAAGCTGATTGGCGGGATGGGGCTGTGGATACGGACTGGCAAGACCTTGCTTTGATCTCAGGCAGTATACAAGATATCGGGTTTAGCGCCAGCGGGGGAGAAGGAAATACGACCTTCTTTTTATCTACAGGTTACAATCGCACCAATAGCATTATCAGGGGGAATACCCTGGAGCGCTACAGTTTGCGGGCCAATGTTGAAAACAAAGGAAATGACTGGCTTACCCTGGGAATCAATGCCAATGTAAGCAAGACCCAGCTTTCGCGTATCGCCAATGATAACCAATTTGCCAATCCGCTGCAGGCTATCGCCCAGATCCCATTTAGCAGGCCGTACCTTGAAGATGGGTTTACCCCGAATACGGAAACAACCTTGTATTACAACTTCCTGATGGACCAGTTTAACGGGGACTTTGAATCAAATGTGTGGCGGGCCTTTATGAAATTCTACGGACAGGCAGAATTCTCTGAAAATCTCAATTTCAGATCGGAGTTCGGATACGATTACAACCAGCAATTAGAAGAACGATTTTTTGGAAGCCTAACCGAATCGGCCTCTACAAATGGGTTTGCCGATGCATTTAATATTATCAATGAAAAATATGTTATAAATAATTTTTTTACGCACAATTTTGATCGTGATGCCGTAAAAATTGAAACGGTTCTGGGTATGTCCTATGAAGAGAACAAATTTAAAAGCCTTTTTGTGCAGGGACAGGACTTTCCCTCAGATCAACTTCAAAAACTCGATACGGCTGGTGAGATAACGGATGGTTCAACCTCGGAGACAGCCTTTAGTTTTGTATCCTATTTCTTGCGTGCAAGCGCAACACTTTGGGATCGCTTTCTTCTTAAGGTAAGTGTTAGGGTTGATGGTTCTTCCCGTTTTGGTTCTGAAACCCAGTACGGTACATTCCCCGCTGCTTCTTTAGGCTGGATTCTTTCGGAAGAGGACTTTCTCTCAGAAAACAAAACAATATCCAACCTTAAAGCCAGGATTAGCTATGGACTAACAGGGAATGCTAACATTGGAAACTTTGCCAG
>JABDQM010000189.1 GCA_013042315.1 Flavobacteriaceae bacterium
ACATTATCAGTAGGATTCGAATTAGGATTTTAAAAATAAAAAGAGCAATGAAAAATTATAAAAAACTATTTTATCTATTTGGCTTGGTCACCGTCCTCGTAGCGTGTAACGATGCGATTGACATCGATCAGCCAGGACGATTGGACGCTGACGCCGCTTTCGAAAACGTTGCGGATCTTCAGTCAGGACTCTATGGGGTCTATGCCAATTACGACCTTTCGGGAGAGATCGCCTTTAGTTCGATCTTTACCGATGAACTTTCTATCGGTTTCGATAACGGAGGTCAGGGACTTGCCGACTACGGCTTTGTATTAAATGCTGGTAGTACAGCCCCTGCAGTTTTCTGGACAGGAGCATATGCTGCGCTCAATTCAGCTAACAGGCTTATAGAAGCTGCAGATATCATCACTCCTGAAGCCGGAGAGGAAGACCAATACGATGACATTTTAGGTCAGGCGTATTTCTTAAGAGCTTACGCTCATTGGTTCCTTATGGAGTATTTCACTACGGATTATACGGATGATAATGCTCTTGGTGTGATTGCTCTGGATCGTGTTCCTACGATTGACGAGCAATTATTGAGAAACACCAATGGAGAAGTTTACGCACTGATCCTTGCAGATCTAGACCGTGCTCAGTCATTGATGAGTACAGATACAAGTGATCCAACCTTTGCCAACAGGGATGCCGTTACGGCGTTGCGCGCTAGGATTGCGGCTTACCGAGGTAATTATACTTTGGCTGCGACTCTTAGCCAGCAATTGATAGACAAATACGGTCTGGCAAACAGAGCTCAGTATGAGGCTATGTTCCTCGATACTGACAATACCGAGATCATCTTTAAATTGGAAAGAACAAACAACGATCCTTATGACGGACAGGGTGCAACAGGTAGTCCTGCTGCCGGTGGATGGGCAGGAGCTCGTTTCGCCTTCGTAGATGCGACTTTATCAGGTTCCCCTTATTTTGAAATGGGACGTTCTTTGTTTAACTTGTTAGATCCTGCTGACATTCGCTATGATGTGAATGTAGCTCCTACAAGTCTGATTGATCCTGACTATGCGACTAACAACAACCCGGCTACTGATATTCTGGTAATACAGAAGTATCCTGGTTCTGAAGGACAGCCTTTGATGAACGACCTGAAAGTGTTCCGTTCTTCAGAGATGTTGCTGATCCGCGCTGAAGCCTATGCCGATGCCGGAAGTATCAACGGAGCTACTAACTCTACTGCCGCTTTATTAAAGCAGTTAAACGATGCCCGTTTTGGAACTGATACCGCTTTACCGGTATTTGCCAACGAAGCAGAAGCTTTTGCAGCTATTCTGGATGCGAGGAGAATTGAGTTGTCTTTTGAAGGACACCGTTACAAAGACCTCAAGAGATTGGGAGCACGTGCTAGCCAGGGCGTGTTAAAAGACCCTATCGATTGTGCCTTTAACGGAGCTTGTTCGCTTCCCGCATCAGATTACAGGTTTACATTGCCACTGCCTATCGTGGAATTCAATGCAAACCCTGGTCTACGTGAGCAGCAAAACCCAGGTTATTAATTCTAAAAAAATTAGATTATGAAAAAATATATTGTTTTAGTCCTTATGACGGCACTAGCCTTCACTTCATGTGAGGAGGAAGTGGTTATTTATGACAACGTCAATGGGCAAGCTTACGTAAGCTTTAACACGAGTTCTTTGAACTTGCCGATCGTTTTTGACTCCAGTGCGGATGTAGAAATTCCAATTGAAGTTTCTACAATTTCGGACTCTGACAGAACAGTAAATGTCAGCGTGGTAAGTACTGGTGGTGACGATGAGGCAACGGCCGATCAGTATAATGTTGCTGGATCTGTAACAATACCTGCAAATTCATATGTAGGGCTATTAAGCTTTACAGGAATTGATGCCGGAATCGAAATTGGGGAGACCAAAACGGTGACCCTGGAAATTTCCGGAATAACCGGAGCTGGCGATGCTAACATTAATCCAGGAACACTTACAATTAGTATGTTCCAGGTATGTCCGGTAGAAGAAGATTTCTTCATCGGAGACTATCAGCTCAGCACTACAGCAACAGGAATTTTTGGATCTACCGTTTTCCCTCAGGGAGTTGTAACTATCTCCCAGGGTGCATCTAGCAATGATGCCAGGGTATTTAACGCTCAGATCTACCCTGATTTAGGGTCGTTTGGTCCTATAGATTTTAACTTTACCCTTGTTTGTGGTACTGTAGTTGTCGATGCCGGACAAGTCACTGGTGTTGGTTGTGGAGGAACTTCTACAACTATAGGTCCTAGTAATACTACTGGTGGCTATACAGCAGGAGATGATTCAGTTTTGGTAATCGATTTCGCTGATGATGAAGGTGGAGCTAGTTGCGGTGCGCAAGCTAATGCCTCAATCACATTAACAAAGATCTAAATAATAAGATCATATAAATTGATAAAGCCCGCTGAGAAGCGGGCTTTTTCTTTGGCTAACAACCAGTTTTAATGATAAATACGGTTTGGAATTATTAAAATAAGGCATTCACTGAAATTCAAAACTCTCGCATCCTTATGCCAAGAGTGCTAATCTTATAATTTACAGGAGACCATCGTGGATAAAGCTTATGAGCTTTAAATTTTCAGGCCAAAAAAAGGCTTGGTAAATCGATGTTTTGTTTGCAAAAAAAAATCCCCTGCTTTGAGGGGATCTTAATTCTTAGAATATGTTTCTATAGAGTATTGTAGTAGGCCAAAACCTGTAATATCTCTTCCTCAGTCTTCATCTTAAACTTATTTTTCTTCGCAAAGGCCTCAACTTCTTTCTGATGATCAGGTAAAGCAGAAATAACATCTTTACTCTTCAGCTTTATTTCAATCCCGGGATTTCCTTCCGTAATAATATAGTATGAGTTATCATCCTCAAATTTTGCAGGCTTATCTTTAGAATAAGAGGAAGTAGCAGCGCGTTCCTGAACAAATTTTTTCCCTTGTTTAAAAAGCAAGCGGGCATTCCCCTTATTCATCTCAACAAAATAGGTTTTCCGTATAGCTCCGTTCTTTTTGTAGTTTTCGATGCGATAGTGTTTACCCGATATAACGGCACTGAGATAATCTCTTTTCAGTAGGGTTATGATTCCCTTATCGGTCTTCATTTCGATACCATCCTGATAGGCGTTGTATCGCAATAGGCCATTATAGGGATCCTGTCCTTTAGCATAGACCTTTCCCAACACAAATTCCTCATTGGCGTAGGGTGAACCCTGTACATTGGCCGGCAAATTATTAACACCTCCTAAGGTCGCATTGTTTATGTACTCTGTAGGAAGGTCAATGTTTTGTCCGTAGGCGAATGTAGCACCCAGGGCAAAAACGAGCATTAAATTTTTTTTAATCATGTATT
>JABDQM010000026.1 GCA_013042315.1 Flavobacteriaceae bacterium
GAAAGTTTAACCTCATCGTAACCTTCCATCCTATCCTTTTCTCGGGACTGAAGAAAATTACAGGCCGAACCTATGTCGAGAGGGTTGTTCAGAAGGCGATTAAACACAATATCAATATTTACAGCGTGCATACCGCCCTGGACAATGTATCCCAGGGGGTCAATGCTAAAATATGTGAAGTACTGGGCATTGAGAATCCCAGAATCCTCATTCCAAAATCGAACACGATTAAAAAACTGACTACCTACGTTCCATTGAATGCTGCGGAAGAGGTAAAGGGTGCATTGTTCGCTGCAGGTGGAGGGGCTATAGGCAACTACAGTCACTGCAGTTTTTCTTTAGAAGGTAAAGGAAGTTTTATGCCGGAAGAAGGATCAGAACCCGTCCTGGGAAAAAAGGGCGAAATAGAAATCACTGATGAGATTCAGCTCCATATGACCTTCCCTGATCGAATGGAGAAAAAAATAGTTCGTGCGCTGTTTGATAGTCATCCCTATGAGGCGGTCGCCTACGAACTGGTCACTTTAGACAATACCAATCCTTCGGAAGGACTAGGCATGATTGGCATGTTGTCACAGCCGATGAAGGAAGCTGATTTTCTCAGCATGGTGAAGGACAAGATGAATGTGGGATGCATCCGGCATTCGGCCTTTCGCAATAAGTCGGTACAAAGAATAGCTGTTTTAGGGGGAAGCGGGGCTTTTGCCATATCTGCTGCCCGGGCAGAAGGAGCTGATGTTTTTGTTACTTCAGACCTGAAATACCATCAATTTTTTGAAGCCGAAGAAAGCATACTTCTTGCAGATATAGGTCACTACGAATCAGAACAATACACAAAAAATCTATTGGTAGATTATCTTACAAAAAAAATCCCTAATTTTGCAGTCGCTTTATCGGAAAGCAAAACCAATCCCATTAAGTATTTTTAATATATGGCAGCAAAGAAAGAAGCTACAGTAGAGGATAAATTAAGAGCCCTTTACGATCTGCAATTGATCGACTCAAGGGTAGACGAAATCCGCAATGTAAGGGGAGAATTACCCCTTGAAGTGGAAGACCTGGAAGATGAAGTACTGGGACTAAAGACCAGGATGGACAAGCTTAAGACAGATCTTGAAACTATTAATTACGAGATCACCGCCAAGAAGAATCTTATTGACGAGGCAAAAGTTCTAATTAAGAAGTACGCCGAGCAACAGAAAAACGTAAGAAACAGCCGCGAATTCAATTCTTTGGCCAAGGAAGTGGAGTTCCAGGAATTGGAAATCCAATTGGCAGAAAAGAACATCAAAGAATTTAAGGCTCAGATTGAACAGAAGAAGGAAGTGATCTCTGAAACCAAAGAAAAGTTGTCTGAACGCGAGGCGCACCTTAAGCACAAAAAGAATGAACTAGACGCTATTCTCGCCGAAACAGAGAAAGAAGAAAAGGCTCTTCTTGAACAGTCGGGCAAATATGAGAAGCAGATAGAAGAACGCTTAGTAAAGGCTTACAAGCGTATCCGCACCAATGTTAAAAATGGTCTTGCGGTTGTTCCGATTGAAAGAGGAGCATCCGGTGGATCTTTCTTTACTATCCCTCCACAGGTACAGGTAGAGATCGCATCGAGAAAAAAGATCATCACTGACGAACACAGTGGACGAATTTTAGTTGATCCTGTATTGGCAGAAGAGGAGCAGCAAAAAATGCATAAAATGTTCGACAAGATTTAATTAATCTCACCCTATTAAATCTAAAGCCATCTTTCGGGATGGCTTTTTTTATACTTTTGATTCAGGAAGTATTTGTTATGCTGCACTTCAAACTTTTTTTAGGCCTTATTTGTTTTATAAATATTAGCATGTATTCTCAGGATCTCAGTGATTACCGTTGGAAAAATCGCATTCTATTGCTTAGCGACTCCGGAGAAATGTTGCAAAAGAGTAAAAAGCAAATCGAGTTGTTCGCAGCGTATCAGGAGGACATGGAAGAACGCGATTTAATTTTCCTGATCTTTGACGGTAAAGTCGGCAGGGACCAGGACTTCAAAATTATTTCTCAAATTTCGCGAACTGACAATATTGCCCGATCTGAAGGAGTATTTCTTATTGGAAAAGACGGAGGAGTAAAATGGGAATCTGAATTCTTTGTAAAGCCATCGGTAATCTTCGAAATTATAGACAGTATGCCCATGAGACGCTCCGAAATGAGAAGAAAAAATAAACCTTAGATTCTCTGCTTTTGTTCGAGGAGTTGCAATATGCGATTCTCCACCTTTTTGTTTTGCCAGTCTTCTTCTATACCCGGCATTTTCATGACTTCCTGCATGATCTCTTCCTGAAAATCCCCGATGGCCAAAGCTTCGGCATATGCCCTGTCTGAAAAAGTCACTCTAGAATAGGTGGGTTCCCATAGAGTGGGATGTTTCTCAGCAAACCATTTCTCGATCTTTTTCTGAAGTAAAAAAGAAGGATCAGCGGTTTTACTGCTCATCTCAATAAAATTCCTGTAGCTCAACTCTGCAATAGCGTCTGCGTTGGGCTTCCTTTGTTTTTGAAAAGTCTGGAAAATATTTTCCCAGTCGTCCCCAAACTTCTTTATAATCTGATTAAGGGCGTAAATATCTTCAAAACCAGCATTCATTCCCTGCCCGTAAAAAGGCACTACGGCATGTGCAGAATCCCCAACCAGGGCAACCTTATCCCAGTAGGTCCATGGGTAACACTTCATGGTCACCATGGCACTGGTGGGGTTATTGAAAAAATCCTTGGTCAGATTCTCTATATCCTGCATCACATTCGGAAAATAGGTAGTGAAAAAGGCCTTCGCTTCCTTCTTTGTCGTTATTTTCTCAAAGGATACTTCTCCCTCAAATGGCAGAAAGAGGGTACAGGTAAAGCTCCCGTCAAGATTGGGCATGGCAATAAACATAAACTTACCCCTGGGCCATATGTGAAAAGAGTGTTTGTCTAGTTTGTGCGATCCATCCTTGTTGGGGGGAATGGTAAGCTCTTTATAACCTACATCGATAAAATCCTGAGAGTAGTTGTAACGGCTCCTTCTCTGCATTTTATGTCGAATTCTGGAAAATGCTCCATCACAGCCAAAGACGATGTCAAATTTGTATTCCTTCCATTCACTTTTTTCAGAATCACCCGTATACAGTGTTGCCGTAGGCAAATCTACATCCCAGACTTTCTCATTGAATTTGAATTCGACGCCGGCCTCTTCGGCCAGATCGATCATCTTACGGTTGAGAATACCCCTGGAAATAGACCATATCGCCTCCCCTTCTTTACCGTACTTCTGAAAATACTGTGGTTTTCCCAGGACATGCATCGCCCTTTTATTAAGGGGTATTGCGATTTCCTTGATCTGCTTTTCGAGCGAAACTTCCCTCAGGGCTTTCCACCCCCGATCACTCATGGCAAGGTTGATAGACCGACCTGAAAATTCAATGGTACGAATATCCGGTCGTCGGTCAAATACAGTTACGCTATGCCCATAGGGTCGCAAGTAGATCGCTAAGAGTGACCCTACAAGTCCGGATCCTACAATCGCAATGTTTTTGGGGGTTTGAGACATATATTTCTCGCTAGACAAGTTAAAGATGATAAAAGTAATAAATTATCGGCAGAGCGCTTCTTGCGATTTTATTATACCCTTAACGCTATTTTGTTTAACTTTTAAATAGTTTTGTTAAACATTTTAAAACATGACACATTTAGATCTGCAAAAGATTGAAAAGCTGAATTCCCGATACAGGGCAAATTTTATTAACAGCATCACAGGATACAAGTCGTGCAACCTCCTGGGAACCAATTCCAGTTCTGGAAATACCAATCTCGCGATCTTTAGTTCGCTCGTGCATATAGGCAGCTCGCCGGCACTATTAGGATTTGTACTTCGACCTTTAACCGTTAGGCGAGATTCCTTTAAAAATATTGAAAAAACGGGTCAATTTACCGTAAATCAGGTCTCATCAGATCTATTTAAACAAGCACACCAAACGGCAGCTAAATACAAGGAGGAGGTTTCCGAGTTTGAAGCGGTAGGTCTCACCGAACAATACCTCAACGATTTTAAAGCACCTTATGTTAAAGAAAGTCGGTTAAAAGTGGGGTGTACATACAAAAATCACTACCTCCTGGAAGAAAACGGTTGTATCCTCGTGATTGGTGCAGTAGAGCACATCTATTTCCCACAGGAGATACAAGACGACGATGGATTCCTGGAACTGAATAAAATTAATACAGTGACTGCTATGGGCCAGGACGGTTATGCCCTACCCGATTTCCTGGGTCGGTTATCCTATGCCAGGCCTGATTCTGAACCAAAGTTCCTTTAACATGGCCCATAAGAAACTTAACTTACCTGTTAAAATTTGTGTACAATGTGGCCGACCCTTTAGTTGGCGAAAGAAATGGGAAAGGGATTGGGAAGAGGTTCGCTATTGCAGCGAACGATGTCGAAAGAGTAAATAAATAATAAAACAATGAAATCACTAGTCTGGTTTAGAAATGATCTGCGAATCGCAGATAATGTCTCCTTGCAAAAAGCTTGCAAGGGTGATAAAGTAATGGCGGTATATTGTATTGATCCTTCACTTTTTGAGACAGGAGCTTTTGGGTTTAAAAAAATGGAGAAGTACAGGGCTAAATTCTTGTTACAAAGTCTTGAGGCCTTGCAAAAAAACCTTAGCTCCTTAAATATTACGTTGTTGGTGTATTTTCAAAAGGCCGAGGACATTATCCCAAGAGTGATAGATAAGTATAACATAGATAAAGTATTCCTACAAAAAGAGTGGACAAGGGATGAAGTAAAGGAGTTGACGGAAGTCCAAAATAAATGTGCGTCTAAGGTAGAATTTATAGAGACTTTTGACCAGTTTCTCTTCCATCCGGATGACATTCCCTTCACTGAAATGTCAAAAATCCCTGAAGTCTTTACCCAATTCAGAAAAGGCTGTGAAAAACAAGCGCAGGTCAGAGATACAATTGCAAGACCTGATCCCAAAGGGATGGAAAATATCATCGCGGAAAAAACATCCGTTCCCCTCTTAGAAGATCTCGGCTTTGAATCCTTTGAGTCGCACCCTCATACTGCATTCCCTTTTAAAGGAGGAGAGGATGCAGCTCTGGCAAGGATAGAGGAATACTTTTGGAAGACCGGAAAACTGGCCTATTACAAAAAAACCAGGAACGGGTTGGTAGGGAAAGATTACAGCTCAAAACTTTCTCCCTGGCTGGCTAATGGAAGCCTTTCGTCCCGAACCATTTACCGTGAAGTAAAAAGGTTTGAAAAAGAAGTGAAAAAGAACCAGGACACCTACTGGCTTATCTTTGAATTAATATGGAGAGATTACTTTAAGTACGTATCCATGAAACACGGTGATGCCATATTTCACCTGGGTGGGATCCTAGAGAAAGACTACCCGTGGAACAATTCAAAGGCAGCTAAAAAATCCTGGATCAACGGTACTACAAAAGAGCCTTTTGTGAACGCCAACATGATAGAATTGGCCAACACCGGTTGGATGAGTAACAGAGGTAGACAAAACGTCGCATCCTATTGGGCAAAAGAACTAAAACAAGACTGGAGAATAGGAGCAGCTTACTTTGAAGCCCTACTGCTCGATTATGACGTTCACAGCAATTGGGGTAACTGGATGTACAACAGCGGAGTGGGCAATGATCCCAGAGATCGAAAATTCAACATTCATAGACAGGCCCAGATGTATGACCCCAGGGCCAAGTTTCAAAACCGCTGGTTGCAACAGACTCTTTTTTAAATCGGAAATAAAAGATGAAAAAATTACGCTTAATTCTAGGAGACCAACTAAACCTTCAACACCCCTGGTTTGACGAGGTCGATTCCCAATGTACCTACCTCATGGCTGAAATGCGGCAGGAAACAGACTATGTTACGCATCACATTCAAAAGGTGGTCGCCTTCTTTTCATCCATGCGGAATTTTGCTACGGCATTGGAAGAACAGGGGCACCAGGTCATTTACTTGAAAATTAATGATGAGGATAATCCGCAGGACTTGAAAAAACTCGTCCAACATTATGCAGACCAGCTTAAAGCTGAGAAGTTTGAATATCTCCTGCCCGATGAATTCAGGCTGGATAAGCAATTAAAAGAAATAACTGATAACCTGGATATCGCCAGTGCAAGTTGTGACACCCATCATTTTTTCACAAAAAGAGATACATTGCAAAAATTCTTTGAAGGGAAAAAGCAACTGGTCATGGAGTCGTTCTATCGAATGATGAGGAAAGAACACGACGTCATGATACAAGACGGGGAGCCCGAAGGAGGAAAATGGAACTACGACCAAAGTAATCGTAAGAAGTGGAAGGGTAGCCCAGAAATTCCCGCTGAATACGATATCCGAAAAGACGTAAGCGATCTACTGGCTGAAATAGAAGAGGCGGGGATTGAAACTCTGGGAAATATAGATGCCAAGGCTTTTAATTGGCCTACATCCAGAAAAGAAAGCCTTAATGTTTTAAATTATTTTGCCGAAAATTTACTGCTTCATTTTGGAGACTATCAGGATGCGCTGCATACTGATCAGAAATTCCTTTTCCATTCCAGAGTTTCTTATGCTCTCAATAGCAAAATGCTCTCACCAAAAGAAGTAATTAATAGGGTGTTGGTTGAATTTCGGAATAACAAAGAAGAGATTGATATTAGTCAGGTAGAAGGTTTTGTCCGTCAGATCCTGGGATGGCGAGAATTTATGAGAGGTATTTACTGGAGAGAAATGCCTGATTATCAATATACCAATGCCCTTGACAACCAAAACAAACTCCCTGATTTCTACTGGACCGGAAATACCAAAATGAATTGCCTGAGTCATGCAATCAACCAAAGTCTGGACGAGGCCTATGCCCATCATATTCAACGCCTCATGATCACTGGTAACTATGCTCTGCTCACCCAGACAGATCCCGCTGAAGTAGATGCCTGGTACCTGGGTATATATATAGATGCCATTGAGTGGGTAGAGATCACCAATACTCGTGGGATGAGTCAATTTGCAGACGGTGGTATTGTGGCCACCAAACCTTATGTTAGTAGTGCAAATTACATTAATAAAATGAGCAATTATTGTCAGGGATGCATCTATGATCACAATAAGAAGATCGGTGAAACAGCCTGCCCCTTTAATGCATTATACTGGAACTTCCTGGACGCGAAAAAAGATCATTTCAAGGACAATTTCAGAATGGGAATGATGCTGAATTTACTAGCTAAAAAAGACGAGAAGGAAATGGATGAAATCAGGAAAAGGGCCAAGAACATTATTGAAAATCCGGGACAATTTTAAGAGAATTCAAGGGTGTCGACGATCCAAAAACAACTTTTAACTCGTAGATAGAACTCCATCCGCCTTAGGCGTCAATATATACTAAAAGTCCGGTAACAAAAATTACCGGACTTTTTCTATAATACGAGTTCTTTATTTAAGTATTCCGTCTACTATACCGTATTCAACAGACTCCTCTGCTCCCATCCAATAATCACGATTAAAGTCCTTCATGATCTTATCAAAGGTTTGTCCGCAGTTCTCTGCCAGGATCTTTGCGCCTAATTCCTTGGTCTTAATGATCTCCTTTGCCTGTATCTCAATATTAGATGCCTGCCCTCTGGCCCCACCACTGGGTTGATGGATCATAACCCGTGCATGTGGCTGTATAAATCGCCGTCCTTTTTTACCAACAGAAAGTAGTATAGACCCCATTGATGCCGCCAACCCTGTACAGATGGTAGACACTGGACTTTTCAAGGATTTTATGGTATCGTAAATAGCGAATCCGGAAGTAACATAGCCACCGGGACTATTTATATAAAGCTGAATTTCCTTATTATTTTGCAGGTCCAGATACAATAACCTATCAATGACATGCTTGGCAGAATCATCGTCTACCATGCCCCACAGAAATACTTTTCTTTCCTGCAACAGCTTCTCATTTATGGCTTCTTGTACCTTTCCTTTTTTAGCACTCATAGTATCATTAATTTACCTTCAAAGGTACGCATTTACCCTCCATTTTGCCAAGCTACTTTTGATCAAAAATTACCTAAATCAACCTTCTAAAAATCAGGTATTTACACTGATCAGCTGACCAGGGCTTATTTCATTAATGGTAGAAATAGGTCCTTTGGTCGGATATCATCTCTTTACAGGTTAAAATGCTCATCTATGAAAAAGTTCCTTTTATCGAAACTCCTGTTTTATATCGATAAAATGCATTGTTAATCGCAGCTGTTCTTTTAACCGCACTTTCTTGCTTTTATTTTGTATAAGCTTAACCTTTTTAAAATTTATGTGATCGTCCCAGAGGTCCCAGAATTTACATGAACAAACACTTCTCATTTTTTTCTTTCTCCGGGTAACACTTCAAATTTTAATAAGGTGGTTTTAAAAAATTGACCTTATGCACAATTCTACTCTTAATAAATTTTGGGTCTACAGCATTCTACTGGCAGTGCTACTACTTGGCACCTCTGAAGCCTTCGGACAGGTAAAGAAAGTATTTACCCCACGCTACAACGAAACCATTAAGGGAGATATTTCTGTCATTGCAAACAACATGTTGTCTGCCGATCCCATACTTCCCTTTAATGGAAATGCCGATAACCAGGATAATAATAACAGGGTGTATGTTGACATTGATGGTGACCCTACCACTTTCAACTCGAGTAGTGCTACACTCATTGATCCTAACCCGGGTTTAGCTTGTAAAGAGTTTGTAAGGGCATATCTATATTGGGCAGCTTCAGATAAAGAAGCCGGCGGGGTTTCTCAAAATGCAGATTCCTGGAATCACAATGAGGTAAAATTAATGCTACCCGGTTCCTCAACATATACAACAGTAACAGCAGACGAAGTTTTATATAGGGGACGGAATGAACATTTTCATAATGATCCCTATATATGTGTAAAGGATATTACGAGTGATGTTGTAGGACTGAATGATCCTTATGGTAAATATCAGGTGGGTAATGTGCAGGCTACCTATGGCGGTCTGGAAC
>JABDQM010000267.1 GCA_013042315.1 Flavobacteriaceae bacterium
CTCATAAGGAAAAGAAAGGATTAGCTTAATTGCTCGAGACGTTGTCTTTTGGCCTCAAAGATAAGAATTGCGGCAGAGACCGATACATTCATAGAATCGATCTGTCCTTCCATAGGAATCACCACCCTTGTATCTGCATTGTCAACCCAGGTTTCTGTAAGTCCGCTTGCCTCAGTCCCTACTACAATTGCACATCCGCCGGTATAATCTGCACGGGTATACGGTACCGCATTCGTCAGAGTTGCAGAATAGATTCGGATACGCTTTGTTTTTAAAAAGGCAATAATTTCTTCACTACTGCCAACGGCAATGGGAACCGTAAAAATGCATCCTACACTCGACCTGATCGTATTGGGATTATAAAGGTCACTTTTCGGATTTGCGATAAGGACAGCATCGAGATTTGCTGCATCCGCTGTACGCAATAAGGCTCCGAGATTCCCGGGTTTTTCAGGTGCCTCAGCGACAAGGATCAAAGGGCTTTCTGCTAGTGAAAGATTTTCAAGAGCATGAGATTTTACCTCGGCAACAGCAAGAATACCTTCTGTTTTCTCCCTGTAGGCCAGCCTTTGGTATACTTCTTTAGAGAGGGCGATGAATTCAGGTTGAGGGTTTGCACTTTTCATTAATTCAAAGGCTTGTTCCACAGAAATTAATTCGGGATAAATCAACACCGTCTTTATGCGGTATCCTCCTTTCAGGGCCATTTCTAATTCGCGCTGGCCCTCCACCACGAACAATCCGCTGGTCTTCCGGCCTTTTTTCTTTTCTTTGAGATTAATGATCTTCCTGACAAGTGAATTCTGGAGACTTGTAATCTGTTTAACGCTCTGCATAAAGACAAAAATAGGGCAATCTGTAAACTTTCTGGTGACAAGCCGACAGAGGAGGAGTAAATTAATCCTGAATTATGCGAAATATACCCTTTTTCCTTTTAGTCCTGATCATGATAAGTTGTAAAGACTCACCTCAAAAAAAATCGGAAACTGAAGCCGAAGCTGTGCCGGTCACCGCAGAAAAAGAAAAATACCCGCCGACACTGAGTGAGGTCTTTGAAGCTCACGGTGGTCTGGCCCTATGGAGAAAACAGAAACACTTATCCTATGAGATGCCTAAAAAATCGGGTCTTGAGAAACATACCATAGACCTCTATTCCAGAAAGGATGTTGTTGAAACAGAGGATTTCTCAATGGGGTTCGACGGTACAGATGTATGGCTCTCCGATCCCGAAGGAAAATACAAGGGAGATCCTGTTTTCTACCACAACCTGATGTTCTATTTCTATGCGATGCCCTTTGTCCTGGCCGATGACGGGATTCAATATTTCGATACAGACCCCATTGTCTACGATGGGATATCATACCCCGGGATAGGAATTCGATACGAAGCAGGGATTGGTACCAGCCCTGAAGACGAGTACTATCTTCATTTTGAGCCGGAAACCCACCAAATGGCCTGGCTGGGATATACGGTTACCTACAGAACAGGTAAACCATCTAACGATATTCACTGGATCAGGTACGATAACTGGATGGACGCGTCGGGTGTCCTCCTGCCAAAGTCAATGACCTGGCATAAGGTAGAGGAGGGTAAAATAGGTGAGCCCAGAAATACCGTCCCTTTCCAAATGGTTGAAATCAGTGAGAAGGCCATTTCTGAGGGGGTATTCACTAAACCTGAAAATGCTGAGATCAGGAAGCCTGTGAATACAAGTGAATAGTAAAAAATAAAGGGGCGAAATCGCCCCTTTTTATATTTATTGTCCGCTGTATTTTCCCATATACCGTTGCCATAATTCGGTCTGATGGGTCTCAAGTGAGAGTTCCCGACCATCGATAAAAGCATGAGTAAGTTGATTTCCCCGCATATCCAGGGCATCCCCCTCAGAAACAAATAAAGTAGCGCTCTTCCCAACAGCCAGGGTGCCGTAGTTATCATCGATCCCCAGGATTTTAGCAGTATTCCCGCTGATTAGCTGCAGGGCAACTTCCTTATCTAATCCCTGGCCGACTACCTGTCCGGCATAGAAAGGCAGATTCCTTGTCTGGAAATTGGAAGCATTAGCATTCTGTATACCTACAAGTAATCCAGCGTCTACCAGCATCTTTGGTAATTTGTAGGTAAGGTCGTAATCATCATCGTCAAATTCGGGCAGACTATGAGTGAAATTCACCAGAACAGGAACATTGTTCGTCTTCAGAAAATCGGTGATCCTGTGAGCGTGATATCCTCCTACCAGAACCAGATGAGTAATTCCGGTTTCTTTCAGGGCTGTTACTGCATCTACGATCTGTTTTTCATCCTGGGCGTAGACATATAGTCGTTTGCTGCCATCGAATAAACCCTGAGAAGCCTCAAAGGCAGGATTGACGCTTTCCGCTTTCCCTTTCCCGTATACCCTTGCATTATTTAAGAAGGTAAGCACTTCTTCTACCTGTTCTTTATATTGTTTATTGGGTTGATAACCCCTTGGTTCTCCCATCCACCAGCGGCCACGCCTGAAGGTATTCGGCCAGTTTAAATGGATACCATCATCGA
>JABDQM010000283.1 GCA_013042315.1 Flavobacteriaceae bacterium
ATAAATATGGCATCGGTTTCTGGAAACCGGGTGCAGGAATTATCCACCAGGTGGTTCTTGAAAACTACGCTTTTCCGGGAGGGATGATGATAGGAACCGATTCACATACCGTTAATGCGGGCGGACTGGGAATGGTAGCCATAGGCGTGGGTGGTGCTGATGCCGTTGACGTCATGGCCGGAATGGCTTGGGAACTGAAATTCCCCAAACTTATAGGCGTAAAATTAAAAGGTAAATTAAGTGGATGGACTGCACCCAAAGATGTTATTCTTAAAGTGGCTGACATTCTCACAGTAAAAGGTGGGACGGGCGCTATAATAGAATATTTTGGAGAAGGTGCTACCTCCATGTCATGTACTGGAAAAGGTACTATTTGTAATATGGGAGCTGAAGTGGGAGCAACAACTTCAACCTTTGGGTATGATGATTCCATGGATCGCTACCTGAGAGGGACAGACAGGGCTGATGTTGCAGACGAAGCTAAAAAAGTAGCGGAATACCTCACCGCAGACCCCGAAGTATACCAGGAGCCGGAAAAGTATTTTGATCAGGTAATAGAAATCGACCTTTCTACCCTCGAGCCTCATCTTAACGGTCCCTTTACTCCGGATCTTTCCACCCCAATTTCAAAAATGAGTGAGGCTGCAAAAGCTAATGACTGGCCATTGAATGTAGAAGTAGGCCTGATTGGGTCATGTACGAATTCGTCCTATGAAGATATTTCCAGGGCAGCTTCTCTGGCCAGGCAGGTTTCAGAAAAGAAATTAAAAACAAAATCGAAGTTCACCATAACACCCGGTTCTGAATTGGTGAGATACACTATCGAACGCGATGGCTTTATCAAGACATTTAATAATATCGGAGCTACAGTATTTGCCAATGCCTGCGGGCCTTGTATCGGGATGTGGGACCGCTATGGAGACAAGGCTGCCAACGGCCCCCGAAATACAATTGTACACTCTTTTAACCGGAATTTTGCCAAAAGGGCTGATGGAAATCCAAACACCCTGGCATTTGTAGGTTCGCCGGAACTGGTTACAGCGATTGCTATCGCCGGTAGGTTAGACTTTAACCCGGTTACAGATACATTGATCAACGAAGAAGGACAGGAAGTAAAACTCGACGAGCCTCGCGGATATGAACTGCCTCCGGAAGGTTTCGCAGTGGAAGATGCAGGATACGTTGCCCCAAGAGAAGACGGAAGTTCCGTGGATGTAAAAGTGGCGTCAGACTCCGAAAGGCTGCAACTCCTCGCACCATTTACACCTATCACCAATGAAAGCCTGCAGGGCATGAAATTGTTGATTAAGGCTTTCGGAAAATGTACTACCGACCATATTTCCATGGCGGGCCCATGGTTGCGCTATCGGGGACATCTGGATAATATTGCCAACAACACTCTTATTGGAGCTGTCAATGCCTTTAATAAGAAGACCAATTTTGTCAAGAATCAGCTCACCGGGGAATACGGTGGCGTGCCCGACACTCAAAGAGCTTACAAGGCCAAAGGGATTAAGACCATTGTTGTAGGAGATCATAATTACGGAGAAGGTTCCTCAAGGGAACACGCCGCCATGCAACCAAGACACCTTGGAGTAGCCGCGGTCCTGGTAAAATCTTTTGCCAGGATACATGAGACCAATTTGAAAAAACAGGGAATGCTGGCACTTACCTTTGCCAATGAAAGTGATTATGATAAAATTCAGGAGGATGACACCTTCAACTTTGTCGATATTCAGGATTTCGCCCCTGACGTTCCGCTTACCATTGAAGTAGTGCACAAGGACGGCTCCAAAGACATGATAAAGACCAATCATACATATAATGCGCCGCAGATTGCATGGTTCAGGGAAGGATCGGCCCTCAATGTTATCAAAAAGGAAAATGCAGCCTGATCCGTCTTATTTGTTTGTACTGGACGACCCAGAAGACGTAAATTATTAAATAAGACAGCTTTACATGGCCATTAAAAAAAAGACGGTTCTCAACATTCTTCTGATTGTATTTATTCTGTCTTTTTTTGTTACCCCATTGGGTTATCACAGTAAGATCATGTTAAACAGGTTGTTTGCCGGGTCAGCAGATGTGATTCCCGCAGAGCAGCGAATTCAGATTGAAGACTACAACTGGAGGTTAAAGAATGAGAATTGGGAGTTTTTCAATTTTGACAAATCCAAAGGTAAAGTCGTCTTTATAAATTTCTGGGCTTCATGGCGACTTCCAAGTGCAGCTGAATTAAAGGGCATTCAGAACCTCTATAATACCTACAAAGGTAAAGTCGATTTCTATATCATAACCGACGAAGAACAGGAACCTGTAATTGAATTTATGGAGGAAAATAATTTTGACTTTCCTGTCACATATCTGATTATCGGAGACAGATCACCCCTTCCTGCCCTGGAACCACCCGGGACTTATATCCTGGATAAGAAAGGGAGAGTTGTAGTTAAGAAAGAAGGAATAGCCGACTGGGATAATGCAAAGATCATGAGTTTAATGGAAGACCTATTGAAGGCCCGAACTTGACAACACAGATTACTACCCTGACATTCTTCAAATACCGAAGCCTCTATGCCAAACTCTGGGCTTTCGGAATGATGCAATTTGCTCATTATGCTTTGCGAAAAACGGATGGGCTGTCTTTTTACAAACTATTGGGAACCGGTAGGGAAGGATTTGATCCCAGGCCTGATTGGTCCGTTTACGCCCTACTACAAGTCTGGGAAACTGAGGATAATGCGGATGAATTT
>JABDQM010000284.1 GCA_013042315.1 Flavobacteriaceae bacterium
GACTTGGAAATTACATTCCAGCTGCCACCTGTATTTGAGCTCATCTGAATCAGGCCATCATCACTTCCTGTGTACAACAAGCCGAATTTGAAAGGTGATTCAGAGATGGTTGTCAAGGTACCATAGGCAACATTTCCTTTTTTCCCACCCTGAGTTAAATCACCGGAGATGGCTTCCCAATCGTCACCCTGATTCAGAGAACGGTGCAGTTTGTTCCCTCCGAGATAGATGATATCCTGGTTATGAGATGAAAGAAGTATAGGCGTTTGCCAATTAAATCGATAGGGTTTTTCTCCCAGTTCGTGTTTAGGCTGAATTTTAGTTCTTTTCTCGTTTTCAAGGTCGAGGCGGTAATAATTGCCAAATTGAAATCCGGTGTAAACTATACTGGAATTGCGATTATCTATCTGTATCTGCATTCCGTCACCACCCATTATAGAGGTCCAGGGATAATGACCTGTTTGGTGCCATCTGCTATTCTCTGAGGCATTGTGTGGTCCTTTCCAAACTCCATTGTCCTGTAACCCCCCGTAGACATTATACGGCTTTTCGCGATCGACGTTAATCGCGTAAAACTGCCCTACTTCCGGACTGTTATTTTTGATCCAATGAGCTCCATCGTCGTAAGAAATGTTCACCCCGCCATCATTTCCATTGATCAGATGACCGGGCCTAACCGGATTGATCCAAAGAGCGTGATGGTCTGCATGTACATTATCCCCATCTACTGCCTTATAGGTTTTCCCCGCGTCGGCTGAGGCAATCAGCGGCACTCCCGCCAGATAGATTTTATCCGGATCATTACGGTCTACTCTGATCTGGGCAAAGTAATATCCATAGCTGTAAAAGAGATCGTCTATAAAGTCTTCATTCTGTTTTTTCCAGCTGATACCCCCGTCATCACTTCGGTAAACTTCGGCCCCGATAACAGGAGTGTCGAATAAGAGTGAATTGGCATCTTCCAGATAGGCGGCCAGGTCTTTTGGCTGTACAGCTCCGTCTTTAACCATGGCTTTGACGTTTTCAGCCTTGTATTTTTCCTGGAAGTTATTATCCTTGAGAAAATCATCAAGCAGGGAATTGTTCAGTTTGAGAAAGGCCTCAGTAGACATAGTTTTAAAATCATCTTTTGTTAAGCCTTCATCGGAGGTATCTTCTTTGTCAGACTCTGGACGCCTGTACTGATTGTCGTGCACGGCGTATACAATGTCGTCATTAAAAACAGCCAGGCCAATTCGGCCAACGCCATCCCCTGTTGGGAAGCCACTATTGGATTTGGAGATCAAGGTCCAGCTATTGCCAGCATCCGTACTTTTGTAGATCCCCGAACCGGCACCGTTGCCTGTAAAATTCCAGGCCTTACGGTCTTTATCCCAGGCTGCTGCGTATTGAATATTAAAATTGTTTGGGGAGACGGCAAGATCTATGATCCCCGTATCTGAGTTGATAAAAAGTGTTTTTTTCCAGGATTTACCTCCATCTGTAGTTTTGTAAACCCCTCGTTCCTCATTTGGGGAATACAAGTGCCCGGTAACTCCTACGACCACTTCATCCGGGTTTGCCGGATTGATGTGTATTCGTCCAATATGATGTGAGTCGGGCAATCCCATATGTTCCCAGCTCTCACCTCTATCTGATGATTTCAACAAGCCTATACCTGCATAAGAAGAACGCGAACTGTTGTTCTCGCCTGTGCCTGCCCAGATGACTCCGGTTTTCCAATCAACCGCGATATCACCTAAATTCTGGGTAGCGCTTTGATCCATTATTGGAGTAAATGAAGTGCCATTATTGGAAGTGTGCCATAAGCCACCGGAAGCATAGGCCACATAAAACTCTGATGGGTCATCAGGATTCACATCCAGGTCTACCACCCTTCCACTCATCACCGTGGGACCAATATTTTTAAATACAATATTTTTTACCAGGGAAGTAGAGGCCATCTTCTCCTTTTCTGCAAGGTCGTCCATTATTTTGGAAGCTTTGGTGACGTCGGGTTGAGCGAAAAGAGAAAGAGATATCAGACTGAGAAAAAAGGAAAGAGTAAGTTTCATGGTAGAATAAAGATTTTTTTGGAAGGTAAGAATTTGGCCGAGTTATGACAAGCGGCCTTTTAAAGATATGCGGTTAAATAGTTACTTTTGGAAAAATTCAAACTCCAAATGAAATACGACCCAATAGACGCTTCACTTTTTATCGCAAATCGAAAAAAGTTTATGAAGAAAATGAAACCCAAAAGTGTTGCGGTTTTCAATTCTAATGACGTCTATCCCATCAGCGCGGATAGTACAATGCCATTTCAGCAGCATCGAGATATCTTTTACCTCAGTGGAGTAGATCAGGAAGAGTCCATTTTATTGCTTTTCCCGGATGCGTTAAAGAAGGAAAACAGGGAGATTCTATTTGTGCGGGAAACCAATGACCATATCGCAGTCTGGGAAGGAGAAAAACTTTCCAAAGAGCAAGGCACGAAGGTTTCGGGAATAAAAAATGTACAGTGGTTAAGCGCTTTTGAAAAAGTTTTTTTCGAACAGATGACAGAAGCGGAAACCATCTATTTCAATACCAATGAGCACTACAGGCAGGCTGTTGAGACTCAGACTCGGGAAGACCGGTTTATCATCAGCTGCAAGGAGAAATTTCCTGCTCACGCTGTAGCGAAGAGCAATCCTATTTTACAGGAAATAAGGGGAGTAAAAGAGCCTCAGGAGATAGCCTTGATGCAAAAGGCTTGTGACATTACCGAAAAGGGATTCAGAAGGATCCTTCAATTTACCCGCCCCGGGGTTTGGGAATACGAATTAGAAGCCGAATTCCTGCACGAGTTTATCAGAAACCGCTCCAGAGGGTTTGCTTATACGCCAATAGTAGCCTCGGGAAATAATGCCAACGTTTTGCATTACGTAGTAAACAATCAGCAATGTAAGGCCGGGGATCTGATCTTATTAGATGTTGGAGCAGAGTACGCTAATTATTCGAGCGACATGACACGCACCATTCCGGTAAGCGGAAAATTTAACAAAAGGCAACGCCAAGTTTACGATGCGGTTCTAAGGGTAAAGAACGAGGCTACAAAAATGCTGGTCCCCGGCACCATGTGGGCAGAATACCACCAGGAAGTAGGAAAGATCATGACTTCAGAATTACTTGGACTCGGACTTTTAGACAAGGCCGATGTGCAGAATGAAAGCAAGGACTGGCCTGCGTATAAAAAGTATTTTATGCACGGTACAAGTCATCACATCGGACTCGACACCCACGATTACGGCCCTTTAAAATCTCCAATGAAGGCAAATATGGTCTTTACGGTAGAACCGGGAATCTATATCCCGAATGAAGGTTTTGGGATCAGGCTGGAAGATGATGTGGTCATTCAGGAAAAAGGCGAGCCGTTTAATTTGATGAAGAATATTCCTATTGAAGCGGAGGAGATCGAGGAACTGATGAAGTAATGAACACGATTTCAAAAGCTAAGATTTTACTGGCAGCCGTATTTTTGATTATTGCAATTCCCTTCTGTAATTCACAACAGGACCTGAATGGGAAATGGTATCTCAGGGATAATGGAGAGGGATCCCACCTGGATCAGCAATTCTTACAGGTCATTCATATCGAAGGGGACAAAGCTTCAGTATATAATGACTTTGCACTCCAGGATATGCAAGATGAACTGGTTTTGGACGAGGAAGGAAATATCATTTCAGGAAATGGGGTATACAGTGGATTTGATCTGGACAGTGAGGAAGTTTTACAGCTTAGTCTCAAGGCTGGATACTTTGAACAAGACACAGTTGTTCCCTTTAATTATATTCGTTTGATCCCAACCAAAACAAAACTCACACCCGAACAGATAGAAATCCTGACATATTTGGTGACGGAGGATGGGCAGGTTAAAGCAAAGATCCGGTTCAATCAGGAATTGTGGGATGAGGAAATGCTTAGGATCAACAATGCCAAAGAGGGAGAAATGTACAGAATCCTTAAGATAGACAAGACCTTGTTATTGGCACATTACAAAAAAGGAATCAGGAAATCCTTATATCCAATTGAGGAAATAACCGCGGATTATATTCTGTTGTACGGAGTACCAGAGGGCACAGATAAATTTATTGGACGACGATAGAATCTCAAACGCCTTGATGTCAACGCAGTTTTTGAGGATTTATGACTGACAGTTATATTTTTCGATCTTGGAAATTCACCCAAATATTCGAAATAACAAACCCGATGATGGCCGGAAGCACCCACCCCAGTTGAAAATTACTCAGGGGAATAATGTCGTCTATCTCACGTAGCTCTATTCCCATACCGAGACTTTGAAGGAAATCAGGGATGCTAAATAGGATAGTAATTCCCACTACACTTCTGAAAACCAATTTTGACGTCCATTTTTCGGGAAGTACGTTAAGCACAATCAGCACTATAGTTATCGGATAAATGAACATCAGGGCAGGGAGGGCAACGTCGATGATGTAGCCGACTTCCATCTGACCCATCAGAACCCCGAGAACGGAACCGATGATTACAGTGATGACATAGGCTTTCTGGGAATCGGCAAATCTCGACTTTACGAAATCGCCTGTGCCTGTTACCACCCCTACAGCCGTAGTAAAACAGGCCAAAGCTACCAGAATAGCAAAAATTCCTCTTCCTGTATTTCCAAGAGCATAAAAGCTGATTTGCTGTAGCAAGTCAGTTCGGCTAATCTCCGAATCAAAAGAAGAATGCATTAGACCAGCAGATAAAATCAGGCCTGTGTATACTAAAAACAAGGTAATTCCCGCCACCCAACCGGCATTAGCGATAAGACTCTTTTTGTATTCGTAAGAACCTTTGCCTTTTAGATTGATGGATACAATGATCACGCCTCCAACCACAACCGCCCCTATGGCGTCGAAGGTCTGGTAACCTTCCAAAATCGCGTAACTCATTGGGCTATCAATTGTGGGTATACCAAAGTCAAAGGGTTCATAGAAAATGACAATCCCAATAATCGCCAGGAGGATGAGCAGGATCGCCGGGGTCATTAACTTACCAATAATATCCAGGATTTTATTTCGATTCAATGCAAAAATCAGTACTAAGGCAAAGTAGATAAAACTCGTTGTGATCGGGGAGATATCGAAAAAGGTGGAGACCGCCATTTCGTGTGCTACCGAAGCTGTCCTTGGCGAGGGCAAGCTGATGGAGATAGCATAGACAACAAAGCAGTAGATCAAGCTGAACTTAGGGGAAACTTTGATGGCGAAATCGAACATAGTTCCCTGCAGCTTCGCGTGAGCCCTAATACCAAGGATAGGAATGAACACCGCCGAGAGGGCAAATCCCAGGGCTACGATCCACCAATCAGATCCAGCTTTAAATCCAAGTTGAGGAGGCAGGATTAAATTTCCTGCTCCAAAAAATAATGAGAATAGGGCAAAAGCGGTAACCAGAAGTTCTCTGAGTTGGCGCATGGAAAACTATTAGATGGGAAAGATAACAGAAAATGAGGGGGAGGCCAATAGAAAAATAAGCATAGTTCGAGGGGAAAAGAAGACGTTCATCGAATAATTGAGAAAAATATGGGGGCACACTCAATAAATCCTCGGAAGTGAACGTTCCTCTTTAAAGTGTTACAAGTAACCTTTTTTAATGAATGCTCAACCATAATTAATATTGCATTACACAGGTTCCCCAACCTTAGCATGCGCCCTAATAACCTACTTCATGAAAAAAATATTCTGCCAAATTTTTGGACACCACTACTCTGTGTCAAAAAAAGTCACCCAGCACATTAAGGAATACAAATGCGTCCATTGCGGGAAGGAAGTCACCACTGATGTAAGTGGTAACCTTTCAGCTCTCACTCCTGAATTACAGGATATCAATCACACGCTGGAAATCATATATCAGAAAAGACATGCAGGCGAACAACAAGTAGCCTGAGCAACCCTAGCCAAAGGAATTCCAACCTTGGGCCTTTAAGGGGATGCTTTGTTCATTCCTGGAAATTAAGTGTGCACCCCGATCTGCTTCTGTCATATGCCCCACGACAGTAAGATTGGGGTTGCCCTTTATTTTAGGGAAGTCTTTTTGATCAATAGTGAATAGCAATTCATAATCTTCCCCTCCACTCAGTGCTACCGTGGTGCCGTCTAAATTAAACTCTTCACAGGCAGAAATTACCGTAGGATCTAGAGGGATCTTATCTTCATACAGCATACATCCTACCTTACTGTTAGTACAGAGATGCAAGATCTCAGATGACAAACCGTCACTGATATCGATCATGGCCGTAGGTTTTACTTCCAGATCTTTTAATAAAGTAACAATATCTTTCCTGGCCTCAGGCTTAAGCTGTCTTTCAACAATATAGCTGTAGGGCTCCAGGTCGGGCTGGTTATTAGGATTAACTTTAAAAACTTCTTTTTCGCGCTCTAGTACCTGAAGTCCCATATAGGCCCCTCCGAGATCTCCTGTAACTACTAGTAAATCATTGGGCTTAGCCCCATTTCTATAAACTTCCCCGCCTTCTTCAACATGGCCGATAGCGGTTACAGAAATGTACAGACCTTTGTCCGAAGAAGTAGTATCACCCCCAACAAGGTCGACTTGGTATAAATCACAGGCCAATTGGATGCCGGAATAGAGTTCCTCAAGCGCTTCAAGAGGAAAGCGGTTAGAAACAGCGAGGGACACTGTAAGCTGTGATGCCGTTCCATTCATGGCATAGATATCACTTAAATTCACCACTGCAGCCTTATAACCCAGGTGTTTTAAAGGCATGTAGCTGAGGTCAAAATGAATACCTTCTATGAGTTGATCCGTACTGATCAGCACGTTTTTGTCATCAAACTTCAAAACCGCGGCGTCATCTCCAATGCCGAATTTGGTCGAAGATTGCTTTATGGTAAATACCTCGGTGAGGTGATTGATCAATCCAAATTCCCCCAATTTATCAAGAGGTGTTTTTTCTTTGTCTTTTCCTTCTAACATCCGGCAAAATTAAGCATGATCTCCCAGAAATTGTATCTTTACTAAGAAAATCTACTTGTCCCAGAATACCCCGCCATGAAAAATCCACTGATATTTCTCTTCTTATTCCTTTTGATTTTAGGTTGCTCGAATTACGATGACCCAAATACCGATCTTGATGTCATTGTTCCAAATAATCCACCCGAAGAAGAAGCAGGGAATTCAGAAGGCAATTTTGTTCCCTGCGAGAATGGATTTGCCGGCGCTTATCCCTGCGATGGATACGATCTTTTAGGTCGTCTCAGCCTGAATGCCATGAATGCATCTTCAGGCAATGATATTTGGGGATGGACAGACATGACATCAGGACGGGAGTTTGCGTTGGTAGGTTTAAATAACGGTACGGCCTTTATAGAAATTACAGATACAGAGAACCTCATATATTTGGGAAAACTGCCTACGGCAACAACATCCAGCGCTTGGCGGGATATTAAAGTATATGGAGATTATGCTTTCGTAGGTGCAGAAGCAGCAGGGCATGGGATGCAAGTATTCGACTTGCAAAATTTGCTTTCCGTTAGTAATCCACCGGCGACATTTTCTGCAGACACGCGTTTTACCGGATTTGGGAATTCTCATAATATCGTTATCAATGAGGACACGGGTTTTGCCTATGCCGTTGGAACCGACCGGGGTGATGCCTATAACGGTGGCGTACATTTTGTCGATATACAGGACCCTATGAATCCGACAGCCGCAGGGGGATTTGGCGATAACGGATATACGCACGATGCGCAAGTGGTACTTTACAATGGCCCGGATACGGACTATTCGGGGAGTGAGATTTTCATAGGGGCCAATGAAAACGAAATGGTCGTCGCAGACATAACCGACAAGATGAATCCTTCCGCAATTTCATCCATACAATACGGAAATCTGGGTTATACGCATCAGGGATGGTTTACCGAAGACCAGCGGTATTTTATTTTGGGTGATGAATTGGATGAGATCAATTTTGGCTTTAATTCCAGGACCCTGGTTTTTGATTTACTGGATCTGGACGCTCCCGTTTTGTTGACTACCTACCTGGGCAGTACAGCGGCAATAGACCATAACGGATATGTCAAAGGCAATACCTACTTCCTTTCCAATTATACGGCGGGTATGCGAGCTCTTGATATTACTTCAATTGAAAGCGGCGCCATTACTGAAATCGGATATTTTGATAGTTATCCTTCCGGAAACAGCGCTTCTTTTAATGGCGTTTGGAGTGTCTACCCCTATTTTGATAGCGGTAAAATTCTTATTAATGACATCAATTCGGGATTATTTGTCGTTCAGGCATCAAATTGAGAATCATGATTAAGCAGAGTATTGGTGCACTTGTTCTTCTGGCCCTGATGAGTTGTTCTTATGATAACTCACAGGATCCGGCTTTAGAAATCAATGAATTTAAGGGGGAAGTTGCATGGATTACTTCCTTTGGAGGATCAGGAGATGATACCCCGCGCTCGGTGATCAGCACTTCGGACGGGGGCTATGCTATTTTTGGCTTTTCAAACAGTACTGATGGCGATCTGGTAGGGAAGACGACCAATGTAAATGACTACTGGTTGGTTCGATTAGATACTGATGGAACACTTCTTTGGTCAAGAACCTACGGGGGAAGCAAGGATGACCGTGGTCAGGCAGTGATAGAAACTTCCGAT
>JABDQM010000289.1 GCA_013042315.1 Flavobacteriaceae bacterium
GGGTTACCTTCCTACACCTAAACAACTCTGGGAGACCTGGGAATCTAAACAGAACCGAATTGGAATGACCACCAATCCCGTAAGCTCCTGGTCATCTGTAGGACCCGAAACGGTTGGAGTCTTTTCCGGCCGACTGCCAGGAACCGGAAGGACCAATGCTATTGAAGTAGATCCTAATGATCCCAATACCTGGTACGTAGGCGCACCTGCCGGTGGTATCTGGAAAACCACGGATTCAGGCAATACCTGGACCAACCTCTTTGATGATTTTCCGCAGATCGGAGTTTCTAGTATCGCTATAGATCCCAACAATTCTAACATTATATATATCGCTACAGGCGATGACGACGCTGCGGATTCCTACAGTGTGGGGGTCTTTAAATCTTTGGATGCAGGGGCCACCTGGCAGGAAACCGGGCTAAATCCGTCTACATCTGATTTCAGTTCACTAATGACTGTTATCCTAATTGATCCTACGGATTCAAACGTACTGTGGGTGGCAACAAATAGCGGACTTTATAAAAGTACTGATGCGGGAGATACCTGGGTTATTAAACAAGGAGGGTTTATTGCCGACCTTAAATTAAAACCCAACGATCCTAACACGATTTATGTAGTTCAAGGACGATATTTAAATGGAGGCGGAAGCCAGGTCACTTTTCTCAAATCCACGGATGGGGGTGATACTCCTTTTGTAGCTTTGGATGATCCACTTCTTCCGACCAGCTCCGGGCGTGCATTGTTAGGGGTGACTCCTGCAGATCCGGAAGTACTTTATATCCTGACTGCCAATACCGGATCGAGCAACTTTACCTATCAGGGGTTGTATAAATCCACAGATAGTGGCGCGACCTTTACCGAAAGCCCGAATACCACCAACATCATGGAATCCAGTCAGGCTTGGTTTGATATGGCCCTCGAAGTTTCCCCAACCAACGCGAATGAAATTTATACAGGATGCCTTAACATTTGGAAAAGTGTCAATGGCGGAAACTCTTTTACCCGACTCAATCAATGGTTTGTGAATAATGCGGCCTATACCCATGCTGATATCCACACTATTAAAATTTTCAACGACCAGGTATTTGCCTGTACAGACGGGGGAATTTACCGGTCAACTAACGGAGGGGCGAGTTTTACTGATTACACTAACGGGATGGCCGTTGGTCAATTCTACCGTCTTTCCGTTTCGCCCGAGAATTCTTCTAAAATGATTGGAGGACTACAGGATAATGGCGGACAGATTCTTCAAAACGGGGAATGGAACAATTATCACGGAGGTGACGGGATGGATAATGTCATCGACCCCAACAATGACAACCTGGTATACGGATTTACTCAATTTGGCGGTTCGCTGAATATTTCATCCAATTCAGGACAATCTATTGGCTTTGTTGGCCCTCCAAGAGACGATCAGAACAATACGATCCAGGGAAACTGGATTACACCCATGGCGATAAGTAGCACAGGAGAAGTCTATTCGGGCTTTGATGCCGTTTACAAATTAGTAGGAAGTGCCTGGGAGAAGTGGTCCAATGATTTTGGCGATGGAAACATTGATGATATCGAAGTGGATCCAACCGATCCCAACGTAATTTATGCCGCCGAAGGGAATATTATCTTCCGCAGTGCAGATGGTGGACAAAATTTTACAACATTTTATCTGGCCGATGCAAACATTGCAGATATGACCGTCAATTCTAACGATGGTTCTTTCGTTTATTACGTTACGTCTTCTCGTGTCGGCATAAGTCAGTCCAATCAGCCTGTTGATAAGGAAATTTATAAAATCCCTGTGAATGGTAATGGTGAGGCAGGTCTTGAAGTTGACATTACTTATAATATTCCTTCAGACCAGGCCTTTTTCTCCATTGTACATCAGGGGAGGCACACAGACAATCCACTTTATGTGGGTACAAGTCTGGGGGTATATCGCATAGATGATACCCTCACAGAATGGGAAGACTATTTTACAGATCTGCCAAGCGTTGCTGTGAGCGATCTGGACATCAGCCTTGACGATGAATTGATTACAGCCTCTACCTACGGCAGAGGGGTATGGCAATCGCCAATTCCCATACAGGTACCCGATAACGATGTACGCCTGGTTTCTTTGTCACCGGCAAATGATCTGATCCTCTGCGGAGAGATCATTCCTGAAATCGTTGTGGAAAATAACGGCCTTAATGCCATATCTTCCGTAGACGTAAGCTACACCCTCGATGGAGGTAGCCCACAAAGTTTCAATGCGCCTGTTACCTTAAACAGCGAGGAAACCACTACTATTTTATTACCCTCTCTCAATCTCACCGCCATAGGCCAATATACCCTGGAGGTAACTGTTTCTATACCCGGTGATGCCTTTGAGGATAACAATGAAATAAGCCATTCCTTTTTTGTCAACGGTTTTGGTTTAGGTGACGACATCAATACCTTCGAATCGACAGCAGACAATCTGAATACTTATAACGACGGAGGAGGAACTCCGCTTTGGGAACGAGGAGTGCCGGAAGGCAGTCTCTTAAATCAGGCCCGTTCCGGGACTCAGGTTTACGGAACTAACCTGGATGGCAACCATCCCGATGGAACTATTGCTTATCTGATTAGCGACTGCTATGAATTGTCAAACATCCTGGCACCTGTATTAAAGTTCCAGATGGCATATGATCTCGAGATCAATTTTGACATCATTTATGTAGAGTACAGTACAGATGAAGGGGCCGACTGGCAAGTTTTGGGAAGCGTCAACAGTCAACCCAATTGGTATAACAGTGACCGCACCAATGAAAGTTCCGGAGCAGATGACGATTGTCAGAATTGTCCCGGAGCCCAATGGACAGGAACCGACGCTAATTTAACCGCCTACGCCTATGATTTTACGGCAAACGCTGCCTTGGGGGAAACTGATCTTACCAATGAAGACAATGTCATTTTCAGAATTGTATTTCATTCAGATCCTTCTGTAAACCAGGAAGGCGCCATCATCGATGACTTTGTTGTAGAGGGATTCCAGGATGATGACGATGATGATAACGACGGCGTTCTTGACGTGGATGACAACTGTCCTCTTGTGGGCAATGCTGATCAGCTCGACACAGACGGCGACGGACAGGGAGATGCCTGTGATACAGATGATGACAATGATGGAATTGAGGACATTGACGATAATTGTCCTTTGACCGCCAATGCTGATCAGGCAGATGCCGATGGAGATGGTATTGGAGATGTTTGTGATGACGATACTGATAATGACGGAGTACCTAATGCTCAGGACCTGTGTGATAATACTCCGCCGGGAACAGTAGTTGATGTTACGGGTTGTGAGATATTTACCCTCCCTACCAGCAACTTCAGTTTACTTTCGGTTGGAGAAACTTGTACCTCTAACAATGATGGAAGTATTACAATCAATGCCTCAGAAACGTTGAACTATACTGTTACCATTTCTGGTAGCGGTCTTAATGAAAGTCAGAGCTTTAATGATACCTATACATTCGAAGATCTGGCATCAGGTTCTTATGATCTGTGTATTACCGTAGAAGGACAGCCTGAATACGAGGTCTGTTATTCGGTTTCCATATCAGAACCCGAAGACCTGTCGGTCTCTTCGAAGATCGATTCTTTTGACAGTAAGGTAACCCTGGATCTGTCTGGTGGAAAATCGTATACCATAAATCTCAATGGCGAAATCTACCGCACTTCAGAAAAGGAGATTACCCTGCCCCTGTCAGAGGTAGAAAATACTTTAACGGTAAGGACGGATAAGGATTGCCAGGGAGTGTATACGGAGACTATCATGCTGAGTTCAGAATTGCTGATCTATCCTAATCCTATCGCCTCAGGTGATCTGAATATCTATCTCGGAAACAACAGTTCCTCTCAGGTGGAGGTTGCTTTATTCGACCTCAATGGCCGTACGGTTTTCAGAAAACAGTACAGTGTAGAAAATAATGAGATCCGATTTAATGTCGATGCGCTTTCAAAAGGCATCTATATGTTGAATATCAAAACTTCTTCGAGTTTGATGAATTATAAAATCATTAGAAAATGAAATACAAACTAATATATACAGCCCTTCTATCTGCACTATTTATCTCCTGTGGAGGAGGGAGTGATCCGGATCCGGAACCGGATCCACCTGCAGTAGTGCCTCAACCATCTGCGGCATCTTTGATTTTCCCGGACAACAATACAGAATGCAATGAAGGGACAGTTGTCAATGAAACACAGAGCACTGTTACCTTTAGGTGGTCAGATTCTGAAAATACCGATTCCTATCAGGTCAATCTGCGTAATCTGAATAACAACAATACCTCCCGAAGCAATTCGACTATCAACAGTGCGGATATTACCATATTACGGGGTGTTCCTTATGAATGGTTTGTAGTTTCCAGGGCCGATGGCACTAATGAAACTTCCAGTAGCCCAACCTGGCGTTTTTACAATCAGGGACCCGGTGTGGAGAATTACGCCCCTTTCCCAGCGGATGTGGTGAGTCCGGAAAGAGGAGCAACAGTAGCTACAACAGTAACGGTTAGCCTGGTATGGGCGGGAAGTGATGTAGACAACGACCTTGAAGACTATGAGGTATTCTTCGGGACGGATAGCGCTGCGCTAGCCTCCCTGGGCACCACTGCGGAAAGTACTTTTGACGCCGCTGTGGATTCAGGAATCGTTTACTACTGGCGAATTGTCTCACGTGACAGCCAGGGGAATACTTCCCAATCAGAAATCTTTGATTTTCGAGTGCAATAATGACAGTTTTTTCTTAAAATTTTCATGCTGGAATGATATTTGATTCACTCTCAGCAACTAAAACCATGAATACATGATTAAAAAAAATCTTATGCTCGTTTTTGCTCTGGGTGCAACCTTTACCTATGCGCAAAACACCAACATTGAATTACCTACAGAATTCATCAATAACACTACCTTGGGTGGTGTAAACAACGGACTACCGAACAACGTACAGGGGTCGCCATATGCCAATGAGGAATTCGTTCTGGGTAAGGTCTATGCAAAAGGACAGGAGCCCTACAATGGATTATTGAGGTACAATGCCTATCAGGACGGGATTGAAATGAAGACCGACAAAGGAATAATCACCCTTTTGAAAAGGGATTATCTCAGTGCTGTAATGGAAGGGAAACACTATCGAATAGAGAACTACAAAAAAAACGGTGCTATTCGCAAGACGTACTTTGTTGAGATGAATGAAGGCAATGCCAGGTTACTTTTAAAACAAGGTAAAAATTTCGTTGAAGAGCGCGTGGCAACGTCCTCCTATTCCAAGGATCAGCCTGCTAAGTTTGAAGATGACAACTCGTACTACATCATTACGGAAGGAAATCCGGGAGTTGAAGTAAGGCTAAGGAGTAAGAACATCATCGCTGCCCTGCCTGATCATCAGAAAGAAATAGCTGCTTTTGCAAAAAAGAACAAATTAAAAATGAAGACTGAAGAAGAAGTACTTCAAGTGCTGGCTTATTATAATACTTTGTAAACCTCATACAATTAGGATATCGAAACCCGCACCAAGTGCGGGTTTTTTTATTTGCAAACTTCATTTTACTCTTTGAGGTACAATGTTTTAACAATCTGTTTAAACAGAGCAATATTATTTTTTATTATCTTCTAGTAAAATAAAAGCCTATGAAAAAAAGTATCTTATCCTCTGTTATTTTCTTCTGCTCATTCATCGCACTCGGGCAGGATATGAGTTACAACCAGCCATGGCTCTCGGTCGTTCCGGGAGAAAGATCTTTGGCCTTTGGAATTCCTCAACGATCCGTTTTTTCGGATGTAGAGGGCACCCCCTTCGCTAACGAGACCTTCTTGGACGGCACCTTGTACGGACTTGAAAATGATAAACTAAATGGGCGGTTTCGCTACAATGCCTATACTAATGAAATCGAGAAAGACTCAGAATCGGGACCTGTTGCGCTTCTCCGAAGGGATTACTACAGGATTACGATAGGAAACGATTTATACCTTATTGAAACTTTTTTGGATAAGGGTAAAATTCGAAGATCCTATTTTGTGGAAAAAAACAAGGGCCGCGTTCGTCTGCTAAAAAAAGTGAGCAAAGAGAAGTCCAAAGTAGTATTTCCGGGATCTTCGTACCGTCCGGAGAGGGCAGCCAGATTTCGGGATGACATATCCTATTATCTAAAAGTGGGATCTGACCCCGCTGTTGAGTTAGATTTTAAGAAAAAAGACTTAATAAAAGCATTAGCAGATCGGCAGAAAGAAGTACAGGCCTTTATTAAAGACAATGCTTTAAGGATAAGAACTGAAGACGATGTGTTGCAGGTCCTGACGTATTACAACTCCCTATGACTGTGCGATGATTAAGAATTCTATTTAACGGGACAATACTTGACAGTAAAGTATAAGTAACACCAAAACACAATTAAATAAATACAGTAAAGCATAAAAATAAAAAAGCCCGCTAATTGCGGGCTCTTTCATTATAAACTAGTCTTTACTATACTTTGGTCAATGTAATTGAAGCATTGGCCTGTGCACCACAACTCGCTCCACCTTCATCATCTGCAAAGTCGATTACGATAACTGAATCGTCACCGGCAGAATAACCGCCAGTAGAGTTACTTGGTCCGATGGTAGTGGATGAACCACCACAACCAACACCGGTTACTTGCCCTCCGTCTACTACGACTGTTCCACAAACAAGAGTGAAGTTAAAGTCGATTGGACCAAAAGTTCCTAAGTCAGGGTAGATCTGTGCGTTGAATACCCTCGCATCATTACTAGAAGCTCCCTGAGAGATTGTTACGACCCCTTGTGGGAAAATTGTTGATCCGAAAATACCTGTAGCGGTAGTTGAAAGTTGATAATCTCCAATAAAGAAGTCTTCTTCCACCGGACAAACCTGGAACATACTTATAGTCAGCGTTCCGGGGTTGATGTTAGCATCACCAGAACCAGTAATATCGGCTATTTCCAAAGTAACAGTTTTAGTTTCACCGATTTCTATTCCAGCATCAATTCCTGTAAAGCTTAGTAAACCTACATAGGTGTTAGCCGGTATAGTTACAGAACCTGCCACATTGTACTGATCAGCAGTTGCTTCATCTTCAGCTCCTGATACAACATTGACGTTCACCGTTCTGTCTGCATCTGAAATTGTAGAAACCTCAATAGGAATCTCGATGTCAGCACTGGAGTCGAATACAACAGGTAAATTTATTGAGCTTGTATTAAACGTCACAAACGTTTGCCCATTGACGTTGTCGTATATGACCAGGTCCTCCTCAC
>JABDQM010000293.1 GCA_013042315.1 Flavobacteriaceae bacterium
CTGTTTTAAAAAGATCTATCCGCTCCTTGGAGGTCCTTCGCTTAAAATTTTCAAATTCAGCAAAAAGGCGAAGAAACTTATCCTTCTCCTTTTCCAATTCAGCCTCTAATTGTTCTTTTTCCGATAAAGAAGAAGTTTCTTCAGTATCCTGCTGATCGGAGTGCTCTTTGTTTTCTTCTACCTGAGTTTCATCGGGATGCAATTCGTTCTCTAACTCTTCGATTTCTTCAGTTTTATCTTTTTTGCTCATTGCTTTTCGCTTTTTTTGGGACAATCCAATTGAAGACGGCAAAAGTACTGCCATTTATCGTAAAATGTCAAAATGTCACAAAAAAAAACATCCTGGTAAAAGGATGATTTTAAAACGCTAGAACGGAATGGAGGTGTTAAACAAATTCTTTTTTATAAATATCGCTTTTCTTTTCTTCTGATTGGATGACATTTTCAAGGGCACTGCATATATTTTTGTAATAAAAATCGAAGCCTTCTTCTTCAATTTTCTTACTACTCACCCTCTGACTAGCAAAAAGAATAAAGGACATTTCCCCAAGTATAAGTCGCATTAAGCCCTGTGGTATATTTGGCAATATTAAAGGTCGGTTCACGACTTCCGCAACTTCCTTCACCAGACGGTTATTGGTAACAGGATTAGGTGCAACTCCGTTGAATGTCCCTTCAAGGCTATGATCAACGATGAATATGAACTGCCTCGCCAAATCCTCAATATGAATCCATGACTGCCACTGTTCCCCACTGCCAAATGCTGCTCCTACATATGCCTTTATGGGTCTAACCATGGCAGGAAGCGCACCTCCATCCATGGAGAGAACTAATCCTACCCGTAGCGCAGCTACCGAAAAGGGAAACTTTGTGAAAAGTTGTATCTCCTGTTCCCATTTAGAGACTACCTCTCCGAGAAAACTATCGTCCACGTCTTTTTCTTCTTCCGTGTAATAATGATCAAATGAATGGGGATAAATTCCTATTGCGGAAGCAGAAACAAAGGACGTTATTTCAGAAGTGTCTATTTTCTCCAAAGCAGATCTCAAGGTCCGCAGGCTGTCTAGTCTGCTATTGAGGATTTTTTTCTTGTTGGCCTTAGTCCATCGCTGGGAAATAGACGAGCCTGCAAGATTGATGACTGCAGTCACTCCTTCGAAACAAGCAAGGTCGATTTCACCTTTCCTGGGATTCCAGTAGAATCCCTTTAAGCCATCTTTGTCTTTTATCTTGTGTTTTCGGGTGGTGAGGAAATTGACGTTAACGTCATTGTCGCGACATTTCTGAACTATAGCATTGCCAATCAACCCCGTTGCCCCGGTAATCAAAATGCACATTGCGCTTTTTTTGTAAATATATTTGATTTGAGCTGTAGATGATTGGGCTTTATATAAGGTTTAACAATATTGTCTAAGGAAACTTTCATCCCCGGTATTCATCAATTCTTTACCGCACGCAGCATTTCCCGTTTTCCCGGGGGACCCGGAAGTCGCTCCACAACAAAACCTACCGCTTCCATAGCACGTCTAACACTTCCTTTGGCCGAATAGGTAACAAGTATTCCACTATGTTTCAACGCGTTAAACATTTTCTGAAAAATCTCTTGTGTCCAAAGCTCGGGTTGCACCCTGGCACCAAAAGCATCGAAATAAATGAGGTGGTATTGCTCTTTATCACTGATCTCCCTAAAATCCATTTTGCGTTTATGCAGCAAAAAGTTCGGATTTAAACTCACTTTTTCCTCCCACTTAGAGGTATGCATACGCTCGTAGGCCTCCTTTAGCTGTGGCACTCCCAATGCTTGTACGTAGTCTAAGTTGAGAACCTCATCTAATGTCAGTGGAAAGGCTTCTACCCCTGTATATACAATCCGTAAATTTCTCTTTTCGGCTTCGTGGAGTGTAATCAGTGCATTAAGGCCGGTGCCAAAGCCGGCCTCAAGGATGGAAATCTCATCCATAGAGCAAGCCGAAAGACCGTACTTTATAAAGACGTGGTAGGCCTCCTGTATCGCGCCGTGTTTGGAGTGGTATTGTTCATTCCAATCATCCAGGGAAATCGTCCTGGACCCATCGGCTGTGGTAATTATTGAACGTTTCACTCAATTTGCTAAGCGAACTCCATCGGCTATAAAACGATATGAAGTTTTGTCGCTTGTGATCTGATCAATCTCCTCTTCTGTAGCCCCACCGTCTTTGGCGTAATGCTTCTGGTCTTCTACACTCATTTGTTCTTTAAACGCCTTTCCATGAATAACAACTTTCCTGCCGGCAATATCCTTGGGAACAAAAAAACCGTAGTCCTTGAAGGTTACGTGTACTTCTTCATCACCGTTGAGGGAGACCTTCATCCAGCAGCCTTTCATCTGGCATACTTCGGTAACTTCCGCGCTGAAGGTAGTCGATAAACTGTCGGACTCCTTTAGTTGTGTAATCGCTTCTGCCATATCAGCCTGGGACTGTATCTCAGTAGTTTCAAAAGCGCTGCCAAATACCTGGGCGACCTCTTCTTCTACTTCATTTACGGTTGTTTTGACCTGAGAATTCTGTTCCTTACAGCTCCATAAAAGAAGAAAAACAATAAGGAAAATGTTAAAACCTTTCATTTTGTTTAGGATTTGTGTTTACTCTGCAAAACTGGGGATTTTTCGGTAGAAAAAGAAGGAATAAGCGGGTATAAATGTTTAATTTTGAGAAGTAAATTACATCAGATGGAGACCAAAACGGGAAATATTATAGTCGAAAAAATCAAAGAATCAAAGATCAGCAAGGTCGATTTTTCCAATCTTCCTTTCGGAAAAGTGTATTCGGATCACATGCTGGTTTGCGATTATAAGGACGGGGAATGGCAAACGCCTCGCATTACGCCTTACGGAGCAATATCTTTAGATCCTACTGCCAAGATATTCCATTACGGTCAATCTGTATTTGAAGGAATGAAGGCTTATAAGGATGCCGATGGTCAGGCATGGCTTTTCAGGCCTGAAGAAAATCAAAAGCGACTCAATATTTCTTCAAAGCGAATTTCCATTCCCGAACTTCCTAAAGAAATCTTTTTGGAGGGGCTTAAGACCCTCTTAAAACTCGAAAAGGATTGGATTCCGACCACTCCCGGAAGCTCGCTCTATGTAAGGCCTTTTATATTTGCCTCCGGTGTAGGACTGCACGCATCTCCTGCAGATCAGTATAAATTCTTTATCGTTTGTGCCCCCTCCGGGCCCTATTTCGCCGGAAAGATCAAAGTCCTTATCGAGGAAAAGTATTCAAGAGCTGCTAACGGAGGTGTAGGGTATGCTAAAGCCGGCGGTAACTACGCAGGGCAGTTCTACCCTACTCAACTCGCCCAGGAAAAAGGGTATCAGCAAGTGATCTGGACTGATGATAACACCCACGAATACATAGAGGAAGCGGGTGCCATGAATATTTTCGTCAGAATCAATGATACCCTGATGACAAGCCCGGTTAGTGATAGAATCCTAGATGGGGTGACGCGCAAAAGTGTGATTGATATTGCCAAAGCAGAAGGTATTCCTGTCGAGATCAGAAAAATCAGGGTGGAAGAAATTATTTCAGCCTCCAAAAACGGAAGCCTAAAAGAAATGTTCGGAGCAGGGACCGCCGCAGTGATATCACCGATCTCAGGATTTGGACACAGGGAAATGGATTACAGCCTGCCGGAACTGGAGAATAGTTATGCTGATCTATTAAAGAAAAGGATTACTGATATCCAGTACAACAAGGCAGAAGATCCTTTTGGATGGCGATTTAAAGTGGATTAAAAATAGGGCAGGAAGCGCAGACTAATCAGAACTACCTGTCCAGAATTGTTTTTATATCGGGTTTAAAATACCCTGGTCCTTTTAAGACTTTGCCGTCTTCACGGTATATGGGTTTACCATTTTCTCCCAATTTGCTCATATTGCTGCGCTGAATTTCCTCAAAAACATCTTCTATAATATGTTGCATTCCGTGTTCGAGTATCGTGCCACATAAGATATAGAGCATATCGCCCAAAGCATCAGCCACTTCAACCAGATCTCCATTCTGAGCCGCTTCGTAGTACTCTTCGTTTTCTTCGTCCATCAGGTTGTACCGCAGTAAATTTTTGGCCTCCCCCAGATCAGCTCTAGGCTTATCCGACACTCCTAATCCAAAAGAATGATGAAACTGGGCAACGGCATCTATCTTGCTTTTCATAGTATCTGTTTTTTGACGTAGTTTTGCGCTAAAATAAAAAATATGTTCAGCACTGGACAATTAATCTTTGCCGCCCTTTTTGTCGTTGTTTTTACGGTCGTAATTGCCTTCACTTATAAAAAAGATAAAAATCTTCACAAGAAAAATTACAAAGGGGTAAAATGGGTGGGTATTGTTTTTATCCTTTTTATAATTTTTCTGTTTTTGATTAAATATCTGCTGAAAAATTAACACTTTTTTTACCTACACCACAAAAATTGCTTCCCTCACAACATTATCCTGCTTTCGCTCGTATACTATAAGAAAACACGTACTTTTGCGTTATAGTTTCAAAGAAATCCGATAAATGACAACCTTTTTTACCATTTTCTTTATTTTAGTTGCGGTTAATGCTGCACTAATTACCTTCAGTTTGCTGACAAATAAGCGTAAGCAAATGGAAATGCAAGGTGATCAATCAGAAGCTACCAAAGGGAATGTTTATTCTCTTGATTGGACATCCTCAAAATACCGGAAAGCCATTTAGATTCCTATCTTTAGGGAATGAAACACTTTTTACTGGTCTTTCTTGGTGGAGGAATCGGCAGCGGCCTTCGCTATCTTATCAGCAAATTTTTAAATCCTTATTTTAACTCTTTTTATCTGGGTACTTTCAGTGTCAATGTAATAGGCTGCCTGCTCATAGGCCTTATTCTCGGGATCACTTATAAATCCTCTACCATAAACAGTTCCTCTCTTGTCTTCCTTACTGTAGGTTTTTGTGGTGGCTTTACAACCTTCTCCTCATTTGCTCTTGAAAACTACGGGATGCTAAGAGAGGGTCAGCTATTTTCATTTTTCTTCTACACCCTTAGCAGTGTACTTGTTGGTATTCTCGCTGTAGCCTTGGGATTTTGGCTGGTAAAACTCATAGCTTAAATTCCTCTCCCTCCTCTGTTATTTTAAAATTCTACTACCCTTTTTCACTGGCTTTTCAACGATTCTTACAGGGAATGTTAACACACCCCTACAAAAAAATCATATTTATAATTTATAATATTTAGAATAGTATACCCTTATTATTAAGGGGTATAATTTATTATAATGATAAAAATGATGCCTAGACCCCCTTTTTTTTAGGGGGTTGTTATTATTAATTTAATTTTGGCCCATCAACAATAAACTAATACAATGAAAAAAGTAGAAGCAATTATTCGAAAATCAAAATTCGATGACGTGAAAAAAGCACTTCTTGGTATTGAGGTGAAATTTTTCAGTTACTGGGATGTTACAGGCGTCGGAAATGAAAAACAAGGGCACGTCTATAGGGGTATTTCTTACAGCACCTCTGATATTCAGAGGAGGTATCTGGAAATCGTTATTTCTGACGACTTCCTGGAGAAAACAATTGACACAGTGCTGGAAGCAGCCTATACAGGAAATGTAGGCGATGGGAAAATTTTTGTTTCTGATGTGCTACAAGCCTACAGGATACGAACCAAGGAGAATGGACACGCGGGAATTAACTAAAGCAATAAACTAACTAACAATTATTGAAATATGGAAGCAGGATTATTTACAGCTAACAATATATGGATGATGGTGTGTACCGCTTTGGTATTCTTCATGCATTCAGGATTTGCCTTTTTAGAAATTGGGCTTACAAGACAAAAAAATACTATTAATATCCTATTTAAAAACATCTTTAT
>JABDQM010000295.1 GCA_013042315.1 Flavobacteriaceae bacterium
ACCCTGGGTAGGAATCACGCCAAGTATTTTGATGCAAATGGCTGGTTTTATTTTACCAAAGAACGTTTCGATCTGTTCTATCCCAGCTACGGAGATACTTATCCCACCTATAATGGCGCTATTGGGATGACCTATGAACAAGGGGGAAGCGGCCGTGCTGGTTTAGGGGTAAAGACGAGTTTAGGTGACACGCTTACCTTAAAAGACAGGATAGCCCACCACCATACCACAGGTTTATCAACCGTTGAAGTGGCTTCTCAGAATAATTCAAAACTGAATGAGGAGTTCAGGAAATTCTATCGCCCGAAAAATTTCAAATTCAAAAGCTACGTGCTCAATGGAAATGAAGACCATATCAATGCGCTTTCCAAGTTGTTGGAGCAACATCAAATTAAATACGAAAAGGGGTCTAATGGGCAGGTAAAAGGCTATGATTACGCCACCGGAAGAAACGGTAGCATGCCAATGAATTCTAGAAGCCTGATCGTTTCCACAGACCAGAGCAAGGGTACAATGGTTAAAGTTCTTTTTGAACCCGATGCCGTTTTAAGCGATTCTCTCACCTATGACATCACCGCCTGGTCATTGCCCTATGCCTATGGACTTAATGCCATAGCCTCTACTAGTATGATCAATGCTACTTCAATTGAAAACACAACTATTACTACAAATCCACCTGCCGACTCCTACGCTTATGTTACCGATTGGAACAGTATGGAAGATGCGCGATTTTTGTCTGAACTTTTAGTTGCGGGCATCAAGGTTAGATCTGCTCATTTGCCCTTCACTCTGGAGGGTAAAACATACCAGAGGGGAAGTCTGATCATTACAAAAGCCGATAATCAGGATCCTAATAGTATGCGGAGTTTTTTAAATATCGCAGCGGAATTTCCTCAAAAGGAATTAACGGCAGTTTCAACCGGCTTTGTTGATAAAGGCAAGGACTTTGGTTCCAGTGATGTGAAGATGATCAAAGCTGTAAAAGTGGCTGTGCTTTCGGGTGAGCCGACTTCTACCCTGAGTTTCGGGGAGGTATGGCACTTTTTTGAACAACAATTGAATTATCCTCTGACGGTTCTCGACACAGATTACTTTAGCAGGGTGGACCTTTCAGAATACGACGTTCTCATCCTCCCTAATGGAAGGGGTTATCGTTCTTTTCTCGACGATAGAACGCTCAATAAGATTGGAGATTGGGTAAAAGAAGGGGGCCGACTCGTTGCCATGGGGAATGCCATTGGCACACTTGCCGGGAAAGACGGATTCGGAATAAAAATCAGGGAGAATGCAAAAGACGATAAAGAAAATGAGGAAGATCCTGGTTTATATGAAGATTTACAAAGGGAACGAATGAAGCAGCAAATCACAGGTGCCATTTTTAAAACAAGGGTCGATCCCACTCATCCGCTCGCCTTTGGTTACGGTGATACCTACTTCAGCCTGAAACTTGGAAATGACCGTTACGAATACCTCAAATATGGCAGCGTGGCCTATCTCGAAGAAAACACCAAACCTATGTCGGGTTTCGCAGGAAGCGAAGCGCAAAAAAGTATCGCAAATACCCTGGTCTTCGGGGTAGAAAATAGCGGCAGGGGTCAGGTGGTTTACATGGTAGACAACCCCTTATTCAGAGGGTTTTGGGAAAACGGGAAACTCTTTATAGTCAATGCCCTGTTTATGATAGAATAAAAAGAACTTATACAATGACACATTACAAGGTAGAAACACTGATTTATTACTCTAAGCTCTTCGCAGGCCGAAATCATATTGTAGAAGCCTCTAAAAAAGGAATTCAGGATACGCTGAATAAATACTCAGCAGATGGATGGAAACTCACCTCTACGGACGCCACCGAATTCGGGGCTGCCATGTACATCTATTTATATTTCGAAAAATAGTCCCTAATAGAGCATAAAGGCCATAAAAACTATCCCAACAAATGCCACCGGGAGTATGATTAGCATATAGACAAAGGATATCATATTGGCCTTTATTATTGCTCCCAGCCAACTGCTTCGATAAAAATTTCGAAGTGCCAGGATTAAATACAAGAGATAAGAAAAGGCCAGAAGCACCTCCAGCCAAATAGGTACTTCAAATATTTTATTCGCCAGGATCACAATACAGAAAGCGGTAAATAAAAAAGTGAAAAAATAAAAACTAAAGACCATGTGATGGGCAAAACTACCGCGTTTCCAATAAAATATCTTCAGTAAAATGGCAAAAATTGGCATTAGCAAAAACATTGCGATGGGAATAGTATCAAAAAAGGTCGTCAGGATTCCTCCTCCCCTTTGCACATAGAATTTAAGCATCTGTTCATAAAACCTGCGACTTAAGCCGCTGGCATCATCTTCCATTCCCATAGCCTTTAGTTTCTCATTCTGAGGGGCATCGATAGCGATAAGGGAATCTAGAACTTTCTTGTCGAAATCAAAGGTCATTCCGGTATTCATTCCACCGGGATTCTCAGCAGTTTCGGTCATTACCGAATCAATAGTATTCATATCATCATCAGATATCCCCCACTTGTCTTTATTTTTTATGAGCATATCCTTGGCCTTGGCCAATTGAATGGAATCCTGTGAACTGAATCTAATACTGTCAGTAACGATCTCAGACGGAACCTGGTCCATTCCCTTTTTTAGAGCTTCAGACATCTCATTATCAGCTTTGCGGATGTTGACTGAAAAAAGGAAGAAAAAAAGTACGGAAATAAACAGGTAAAATTGGGCAGGGTGCAAATAAGACAACCTTTTGCCATCCACAAATTTCCTGGCCAGTACTCCCGGTTTGAACATCAAAGGGATAAAACTTCTGAAGAATCGCGCATCCACAGAGAAATAATCACTGATGGTCTTACTGAAAAGTATTCCGAAAGTGAGTTGATCAGAGACTTCCTGTCCACAATTTGGACAAAATTCATAATTGGGCTCCAGGGTGCTGTCGCAATTCTTGCAACGGGTAGTATCGGTCATGGGTTGATTTTTGTATAAAATTAGAAAAAAGAATGATTCTTTGGTAAACAAGAGTATTCTTGTCTCATGACTATAAAAATAGGCCCGGTGAAGCTCGTAAGATCTCTGGTTCTCAATGCCTATATTTGAATTGAAGAGAAATATTAGAGATCTTGGTGACTGCTGATGTAAAAACTTTTTTGAACCTATGGGTTGAGCTTTGTAAAAAGAAGGGGGATCCGGCTGTAGCAGAGGGCCAAAAAGCCTATATGCGGGATCAATTCGAATTTTATGGCCTAAAGTCGCCTGTGAGAAGGGAGATTCAGAGGGACCTCTTTAAAAAACTCCTCCTGCCAGAGCGCTCCGATATCAAAGCAGTAGTCACTGAACTCTGGAAACTTCCCGAAAGGGAAAATCAATACATGGCACAGGAATTGGCCAAAAAAAAACTAAAACCCCTGGCCAAAGAAGATTACCTTCTATTCGAATACCTTATCACGCACAAATCCTGGTGGGATACCGTCGACTTTATTGCCGCCAACCTTGTGGGTAATTATTTTAAAGCCTTTCCGGAACAGAGAACTTCGATTACTGAAAAATGGTTGACCTCTAAAAATATTTGGTTACAACGCTCCGTGCTCCTTTTCCAATTAAAGTACAAGGAGGAGTTAGATACTGAATTCCTAGCCGACACTATTCATTTTCTTAACGGATCTCAGGAGTTCTTTATCAATAAGGCCATAGGCTGGATTTTAAGGGAATACAGTAAGACCAACCCGATTTGGGTCTCGCAATTTGTTCAAGCCACTCAACTACATTCACTTAGCAAAAGAGAAGCGCTGAGATTGATCAAATAAAAAGCAATTTGTTCCATTCCCAGAGCAGCAATGGCAGGTAGTTATCCCGTTACCTTTTTTA
>JABDQM010000301.1 GCA_013042315.1 Flavobacteriaceae bacterium
AAAAAGTCGGCTACCAGCGATTTTATGGAGATTGAAAGACAAAGAGGAATTTCTGTGGCCACCTCTGTGCTCGCTTTTCTTTACAAGGACAAAAAGATCAATATTCTCGATACTCCGGGTCACAAGGATTTTGCTGAAGATACCTTTCGCACCCTAACTGCGGTAGACAGCGTTATCGTCGTAATTGATGTGGCTAAAGGGGTGGAAGAGCAGACTAAAAAGTTGGTTGAAGTCTGCAGGATGAGAAAGATCCCAATGATTGTTTTTATCAATAAACTCGACCGTGAGGGAAAAGACGCATTTGACCTGCTCGACGAGGTAGAACAGGAATTGGGTCTTACCGTAACACCGCTGAGTTTTCCCATAGGGATGGGATACGATTTTAAAGGAATCTACAACATCTACGAAAAGAATATCAACCTCTTTAGCGGGGATAGTAAGAAAAATATTGAGGAGACTATTGCTTTTGACGATCTCAGCAATCCTGATCTGGATAAAATTATAGGCGATAAAGCAGCTGCTACCCTTCGCGAAAACATAGAGTTGATCGAAGGTGTTTATCCCCCTTTTAACAAACAAGCCTATCTTGAGGCCAATCAACAACCCGTTTTCTTTGGCTCTGCCCTTAATAATTTTGGCGTGAGGGAACTTCTGGATTGTTTTATTGAAATCGCTCCCCCACCCCGGGATAAAATGGCCCAAGAACGCCTGGTGAAGGCTGATGAGCAACAAATGACAGGATTCGTCTTTAAGATCCACGCCAATATGGATCCCAAACACAGAGACAGGCTGGCCTTTGTAAAAGTGGTCTCAGGCACATTTGAACGCAATAAACCCTACCTGCATGTAAGGCAGGACAAAAAGCTTAAATTCTCCAGTCCAAATGCATTTTTTGCTGAGAAAAAAGAGATAGTAGACACCTCTTTTCCCGGCGATATTGTGGGCTTGCACGATACGGGCAACTTTAAGATCGGGGATACGCTTACCGAGGGAGAAACTATTCATTACAAAGGCATACCCAGTTTTTCTCCTGAGCATTTCCGGTACATCAATAATGCAGACCCCATGAAGGCCAAGCAATTGTACAAGGGGATAGACCAGCTTATGGATGAGGGGGTTGCCCAGCTTTTTACCCTGGAACTCAACGGCCGAAAAGTGATTGGTACCGTTGGAGCCTTGCAGTACGAAGTGATTCAGTACCGCTTGGAGCACGAATACGGGGCTAAATGTACCTATGAGAACTTCCCGGTGCACAAAGCCTGCTGGGTAGAACCCAATGATCCCAATAGTGATGAATTCAAGGAATTTAAAAGGGTAAAGCAAAAATTTCTGGCCACTGACAAGCGCGGACAGCTGGTATTCCTGGCCGATTCGGCATTCTCACTTCAAATGACCCAGCAAAAGTACCCCAATGTAAAATTACATTTCACTTCAGAATATTCCTGAGTTCTCGTCTAAGGGTATAAAAAAACCGGAGCTGAGTCCGGATTTTCTTTTTCTTACGCTTCCCCTGTGGGCCCGAAATTCAATGGGATGGGAGGCTGTTCATAGTCCTTGATGGTGCCGTGAGCTTTCTCAAATCTATTGACATTTTCATTCAGCGCCTTCAGAAATTTCTTGGCGTGTTGAGGGGTGAGTACAATCCTGCTTTTAACCTTGGCTTTGGGAGCCCCGGGCATCAAACTGATAAAATCGACCACAAACTCGGAGACTGAATGATTGATGATGGCCAGGTTGGAGTACACCCCTTCTGCCATCTTTTCATCCAACTCAATATTGATCTGTTTTTGTTTTTTATCCTTCTCGGCCATAGCCTTATATTTTAGGAGTTAAATAAAAAACCCCCAACCGGAAGGTTGAGGGTTTTGTTTTTAGAATTTCAATTCTTCCTTACGAGCCATGATCTCATCGTACTCCTGTTTGGAGCCCACGATAATAGATTCATAATCACGCATTCCTGTTCCTGCAGGGATTTTATGCCCTACAATTACATTTTCCTTCAAGCCTTCAAGGTCATCTACTTTCCCGCTTACTGCAGCTTCGTTCAATACTTTAGTCGTTTCCTGGAAGGAAGCGGCTGAAATAAACGATTTAGTTTGCAGTGAAGCTCTGGTGATCCCCTGAAGTACAGGTGTTGCAGTGGCTGCAACAGCCTCTCTTGCTGTTACCAGGTTTTTATCAGCGCGTTTCAGGATCGAATTCTCGTCCCTTAGATCACGTGCCGAAATGATCTGTCCAGGTTTCAGGTTTTCAGACTCTCCTGCATCTTCAACGACTTTCATGCCGTAGATCTCATCGTTCTCCCGGATGAAATCATCCTTGTGAACCAATTGATTTTCCAGGAAGATAGTGTCTCCCGGATCTTCAATACGAACCTTACGCATCATCTGTCTGACAACTACCTCAAAGTGTTTGTCATTAATTTTCACACCCTGGAGTCGGTATACTTCCTGTACCTCGTTAACCAAATACTGCTGTACAGCTGATGGTCCTTTGATGGCCAGAATATCTTCCGGAGTAATTGAACCGTCTGATAAAGGCATTCCTGCTCTTACGTAATCATTTTCCTGAACAAGGATCTGATTTGAAAGTTTGACAAGATACTTTTTCTGTTCGCCCAACTTGGACTCGATTATTATCTCCCGGTTACCTCTTTTGATTTTACCAAAGGAGACAACACCGTCAATTTCAGAAACTACTGCAGGATTAGAAGGGTTACGCGCTTCGAACAATTCGGTTACCCTTGGCAGACCTCCTGTGATATCACCCGCTTTAGCAGATTTACGTGGGATTTTTACCAGGATCTTACCTTCTTTGATCTTTTCTCCGTCGTCTACCATGATATGAGAACCTACAGGTAAGTTGTAAGAACGCAATACCTCATCTTTGGTATCCTTGATCAATAAGGTTGGAATAAGCTTTTTATTCCTCGATTCTGAAATCACTTTTTCCTGGAACCCGGTTTGTTCATCGATCTCAACCTGATAAGTTACACCCTGCTCGATATTCTCGTAGGCGATCTTACCCGGGAATTCTGAAACAATAACCCCGTTATATGGATCCCACTGACAAATAAGATCACCTTTCTTCACTTTCGCTCCATTTTTAATAAAGAGCTGTGAACCGTAAGGAATATTATTTGTACTCAGGGTTATTCCGGTTTTTGCGTCTACGATCTTGATCTCAGACGTCCTTGAAATAACAATATTTACAGGTTTGCCTTCGCTATTTTCACCTTTTACCATTCGCAGATCTTCAATTTCTGCTTTCCCGTCAAATTTAGCTTCCAGCTTATTATCTTCCGAAATGTTACCGGCAATACCCCCAACGTGGAAGGTACGCAAGGTAAGCTGAGTTCCCGGTTCTCCAATAGATTGAGCAGCTACTACACCGACGGCTTCACCTCTTTGAACCATTTTATTGGTTGCCAGATTTCTTCCGTAACACTTGGAGCAGATTCCTTTCTGAGCTTCACAGGTTAAGGCAGATCGCACTTCAATTCGTTCGATAGGTGAGGCTTCAACTTTTCTCACATCAGACTCCATTATCTGTTGTCCTGCTGTAAGCAGAAGTTCTTCAGTAATAGGATCAAAGACATCGTGCAAAGCAACACGTCCTAGTATCCTCTCTCCAAGAGTCTCCACTACTTCCTCATTCTTTTTGAGGGCTTCAACTTCAATTCCTCTCAAGGTACCGCAATCTTCAATATTTACGATAACATCCTGGGATACATCAACCAGTCTACGCGTCAGATAACCTGCATCCGCCGTTTTAAGAGCGGTATCGGCCAATCCTTTACGTGCACCGTGAGTAGAGATAAAGTACTCGAGGATCGATAGTCCTTCCTTAAAGTTAGAAAGAATCGGGTTTTCGATGATCTCCCCTCCACCGGCGGTAGATTTTTTGGGTTTTGCCATCAATCCCCTCATCCCGGTAAGCTGTCTGATCTGTTCTTTAGATCCCCTCGCTCCGGAATCGAGCATCATATACACAGAGTTGAATCCCTGCTGGTCTTCGCGAATCCTCTTCATTGCCAGCTCAGTAAGCATGGCGTTTGTAGAAGTCCACACATCGATCACCTGATTGTATCGTTCGTTGTTGGTGATCAGACCCATATTATAATTCGTCATAATGCCATCAACTTGCTGATTGGCATCTGCGATCATTTCGTGTTTCTCCTGCGGAATAATGATATCCCCAAGACTGAAGGACAAGCCACCTTTAAAGGCAAACTCGTATCCCATGGTCTTGATTTTATCCAGGAAATCTGCTGTAGTTGGCACGTCGGTTACAGATAAAATCTTACCGATGATATCCCTAAGCGATTTCTTATTCAATACATCGTTGACATAACCTGCCTGTTCCGGAACTACCATATTGAAGAGAACCCTTCCTACAGTAGTTTCGATGATCTGGTTAACCAACTCTCCTTCTTCATTAAAATCCTTGGCCCTAACTTTGATTCCGGCATTGAGTTCTACCCTATTCTCATTAAAGGCAATAACTACTTCCTCGTAAGAGTAAAATGTTAAGCCTTCGCCTTTTACAGGCCTTTCCTTGGTAGACTTGCGCTCCTTAGTCATGTAGTACAGACCGAGAACCATATCCTGAGATGGAACCGTAATAGGGGAACCATTTGCAGGATTGAGGATATTATGAGAAGCCAACATTAACAATTGTGACTCCAGTATCGCTTCAGGTCCCAATGGAAGGTGAACCGCCATCTGATCCCCGTCAAAATCCGCGTTAAATGCGGTACATACCAAGGGGTGCAAACGAATAGCTTTTCCTTCGATCAGTTTCGGCTGAAACGCCTGAATACCCAATCTGTGCAGTGTGGGGGCCCTGTTCAAAAGTACAGGGTGTCCTTTAAGAACATTCTCAAGGATGTCCCAAACTACCGGCTCTTTCTTATCGATGATCTTTTTGGCTGATTTAACTGTCTTTACGATTCCTCTTTCAATCAGTTTACGAATCACAAAGGGCTTGTAAAGTTCTGCAGCCATATCTTTTGGCAGTCCGCACTCGTACAAACTCATTTCAGGACCTACAACAATAACTGAACGCGCTGAATAGTCGACACGTTTAC
>JABDQM010000303.1 GCA_013042315.1 Flavobacteriaceae bacterium
TGTCTTTATAGATTACTGTAAAAATCAATGACATCACCTTCCGCAACATCGACAATTGCCTTTTTATAAGCACTTGTCTTACCCTGTTGTACACCAGTCTTGGTGTACTTCGTCTTGCGTGTTGGACCGTAATTCATGGTTCTCACCTTCCTTACGGATACCCCGTATGTTTCCTCAACCGCATCTTTAATCTGCAACTTGTTGGCTCCGGGATTTACGATGAAGCCGTAGCGGTTGTGTAACTCGCTATCCGCTGTCATCTTTTCCGTTATGATTGGTTTTATTAACACACTCATGATTTCCTATTTATTTAAGTTGGCCTCTATACCTTCTAGCGACCCTTCCAAAAGCACAATATTATTTGCATTTAATATTTTGTAAGTGCTTAATTCTGAGTTAGTTACAACCTCAGAACCTTCCAAATTGCGCGACGACAAATATACGTTATTATTTGATTCGCCCAAGACAAAGAGCGACTTTTTATTTTCCAGTCCCAGACCTTTGAGAACCTTTAAAAATTCCTTGGTCTTCGGGCTTTCAAAATTAAAGTCCTCAACTACCATGATCGCCTTTTCATCATTCTTGATACTGAGGGCCGATTTACGGGCCAGACGCTTCAGGTTTTTGTTGAGTTTTAAGCTGTAATCCTTAGGTCGCGGCCCAAAGATTCTTCCCCCACCGCGAAAGATAGGCGACTTAATACTTCCTGCCCTTGCGGTTCCGGTTCCTTTTTGCTTTTTAATCTTACGGGTACTTCCAACTATTTCGGCTCTTTCCTTAGCCTTGTGGGTACCTTGTCTCTGATGAGCCCTGTACTGTTTCACATCCAGGTAAATGGCATGTGTGTTAGGCTCTATCTTGAAAACAGCGTCAGAAAGGTCTGCCTTTCTCCCTGTTTCTTTTCCGTTGATATCTAAGACTGCTACCTTCATTATTTCTCAATCGTTAAATATGCGTTCTTATGACCGGGTACACACCCTTTCAAAACGATCAGGTTTTTTTCCGGAACTATTTTCAGGACGCGAAGGTTTTGAACCGTAACGCGTTCTCCTCCCATTCTACCGGCCATCTTCATTCCTTTGAATACTCTCGCAGGATACGAAGCCGCACCGATGGACCCGGGAGCCCTCAAACGATTGTGCTGCCCGTGAGTGGCCTGTCCAACACCGCCGAAGCCATGTCTTTTAACAACTCCCTGAAACCCTTTTCCTTTTGAAGTTGCAGTTACATCCACAAATTCACCTTCCACAAACAGATCCACCCCAAGGGTGTCACCTAATTTGTGCTCTCCTTCAAAATCACGGAACTCGACGACTTTTTTCTTGGGAGAAGCACCTGCCTTTTTAAAATGTCCCTGTTCGGACTTTTTAGCACGTTTTTCTGCCTTGTCATCGAAACCGAGCTGAAGGGCATTATACCCGTCTACCTCTTCGGTTCTGACTTGGGTAATGACACAAGGTCCTGCTTCGATGACGGTACATGGAACATTCTTTCCATTGTCGTCAAAGATGCTGGTCATGCCTACTTTTTTTCCTATTAACCCAGACATACTATTTATTATTAATTGTTTTTAAAAATTCTCATTTTTCTGACAAAAAAACAGGGTCAAAAATAATTCGACCCCGAATGTATTTTTGTTTCCGTTTTTCCTTTGCGAATCGCTCCGGACATGTCGCAGAAGGCACTCAGCCTTCCAGTTATTTTATCACACCTTGATCTCCACTTCCACTCCACTTGGCAGCTCTAATTTCATGAGCGCGTCAATGGTTTTGGAAGAAGAACTGTAAATATCGAGTAACCTCTTGTAAGAGCTCAATTGAAATTGTTCTCTCGACTTCTTATTTACATGGGGTGAACGCAAAACCGTAAAGATCTTCTTGTGCGTAGGCAATGGAATAGGTCCTGTTACCACAGCTCCGGTTGTCTTTACTGTCTTTACTATCTTCTCGGCAGACTTATCTACCAGGTTGTAATCGTATGATTTTAACTTTATTCTGATTTTCTGACTCATCTCTAAGAATTAAGCGGTTACCCCTTTGGTTGCTTTTATCACCTCTTCTGCAATATTTGATGGTGTTTCTGCATAATGCGCAAACTCCATAGTACTCGTTGCCCTACCTGAAGATAAAGTCCTCAAGGCAGTGACATATCCAAACATTTCTGAAAGCGGCACTTCTGCTTTTATCACTTTAGCTCCTGCTCTGTCGTCCATCGCATTTACCTGGCCTCTTCTTCTGTTAAGGTCACCTACAATATCTCCCATATTTTCTTCCGGAGTAAGTACCTCAACTTTCATTATAGGCTCCATAAGTACCGCACGGGCAGCTTTGGCAGCTTGCTTGTATCCCAGTTTGGCAGCCAATTCAAAAGACAGGGAATCTGAATCCACAGGGTGGAAAGAACCGTCTTTTAGAACTATCTTCATGCTGTCCATTTCAAATCCGGCCAAAGGACCGTTTTTCATCGCTTCTTTAAAGCCTTTCTCAACAGAAGGAATATATTCTTTTGGAATGTTCCCTCCCTTGATCATATTGACAAACTCCAGTCCGGGTTTTTCTTCAGTAGAAGGCTCCATGGTAAATACAATATCCGCGAACTTACCTCTACCTCCGGTTTGTTTCTTATAGGTTTCTCTGTGATCTGCTGAACGGGTGATAGCTTCCTTGTATTCAACCTGAGGCTGACCCTGGTTAACATCTACCTTAAATTCCCTTCGAAGACGATCTGTAATAATATCGAGGTGAAGCTCTCCCATCCCCGAAATGATAGTCTGGCCTGAAGCCTCATCTGTCTTCACTTGGAAAGTAGGATCTTCCTCCGCCAGTTTGGCAAGTGCCATCCCCAACTTGTCTACATCCGCCTTTGTCTTAGGCTCAACCGCGATCCCGATAACAGGATCAGGGAAATTCATACTTTCAAGAACTATAGGGTGCTTCTCATCAGAAAGCGTGTCCCCTGTCTTTATATCTTTAAATCCAACAGCTGCTCCGATATCACCTGCCGCAATTGAATCAACGGCGTTTTGCTTGTTGGAGTGCATCTGGTAAATACGAGAGATCCTCTCCTTGTTACCAGACCTGTTGTTTAATACGTAGGATCCTGCATCTAGTTTCCCTGAATACGCTCTAAAGAAAGCTAATCGACCTACAAAAGGATCGGTTGCAATCTTAAAAGCAAGGGCAGCAAAAGGCTCTTTGATGTCCGGTTTCCTGGAGACTTTAGCCTCGGTATCAGGATTTATTCCCACGATCGCATCCTTGTCTAAAGGTGAAGGCAGGTATCTGCATACGGCATCAAGCAAGAACTGAACCCCTTTATTCTTAAAGGAAGAACCACAGATCATTGGAATGATACTCATGTCCATTACGGCAGCTCTTAAGGCAGCGTGTACCTCATCTTCCGTGATAGAGTCTTCATCTTCGAAGAATTTCTCCATCAGGTTTTCATCGTATTCGGCAACAGCTTCAATTAATGCGGCTCTGTATTCTTTTACTTCAGCTTGCATTTCAGCCGGAATGTCAATCACATCGAAAGTAGCACCTAAGTCCTCCTCATTCCATACTATGGCGCGGTTTTTTACCAGATCAACAATTCCTCTAAAATCAGCTTCATCACCTATGGGAAGTACAATTGGTACAGCGTTGGATTTCAACATGTCCTTAACCTGTTTGCACACGTTGAGGAAGTTGGCACCCTGGCGGTCCATCTTATTCACAAATCCCATTCTTGGCACCTTGTAGTTATCTGCCAGACGCCAGTTGGTCTCAGACTGAGGCTCTACCCCGTCAACAGCACTAAAAAGGAAAACAAGACCATCGAGAACTCGAAGCGAACGGTTTACCTCAACGGTAAAATCAACGTGGCCGGGAGTATCGATAATATTAAAGTGGTATGGCTTAGACTCCGGAGTCATTTGCCCATTCTTCATAGGAAAATTCCAGGTACAGGTAGTTGCTGCCGAAGTAATAGTAATTCCGCGCTCCTGCTCCTGCTCCATCCAGTCCATGGTAGCCGCTCCATCGTGAACCTCTCCAATTTTATGGCTTACACCGGTATAAAAAAGGATTCGTTCAGTAGTGGTGGTTTTACCGGCATCAATATGAGCGGCAATACCTATATTTCTTGTAAATTTTAAATCTCTAGCCATCTTGCGTATTAGAATCTAAAGTGAGAGAATGCTTTATTGGCCTCAGCCATCTTATGAGTATCAACTCGCTTTTTCACTGCCGCGCCCTCTTCTTTAGCCGCTGCAAGAACTTCCGCAGCCAGCTTTTGGGCCATCGACTTTTCGTTTCTTTTTCTTGAAAAACTGATTAACCATTTCATCGCAGTAGAAATCTTGCGATCTGGTCTGATCTGCATCGGGATCTGGAATGTAGCTCCCCCAACCCTTCGGCTTCTTACTTCCACGTGGGGCATCACATTGGAAAGTGCATCTTTCCATAATTCCAAACCTGACTTCTCTTCGTCAGTCTTCTTTTCTTCTACGATATCAATTGCATCGTAAAATACCTTAAAGGCTACCGACTTTTTCCCGTCCCACATCATCATGTTTACAAAACGGGTTACCAGCTGATCATTAAATCGTGGATCTGGTAAAAGTGGTCTTTTCTTTGCCTGTCTTTTTCTCATTGCTTCTTCTTAAAAGTGTTGCTTACTTTTTGGGTCTTTTGGCGCCGTACTTAGATCGTCTCTGAGTTCTGCCGGCTACACCTGCAGTATCCAGAGCTCCTCTCACGATGTGATATCTAACTCCTGGCAAATCCTTCACCCTTCCGCCTCTAACCAATACTATCGAGTGCTCTTGTAAATTGTGTCCTTCTCCGGGGATGTATGCGTTTACTTCCTTCCCGTTAGTTAACCTCACCCTGGCTACTTTTCTCATAGCCGAGTTTGGTTTCTTCGGTGTGGTAGTGTAAACACGCGTACAAACACCCCTTCGCTGGGGACACGAATCCAAAGCAGCCGATTTACTCTTCTTGGTAATTGTGGCCCTTCCTTTTCGTACTAATTGTGAAATTGTTGGCATAAATTTTTACTCTAAAATAATGATAGCCCCTTTTAAGGGTCGGCAAATGTAGTAATTATTAAACATAATTCAAACGGTTGCTAACGAATTTTATAGCTTTTTAAAATTCAGCTTACTGAGGTGTATAAAAAGACGATCCCGACCGTGAATTTTCATGCCTATATATATAAGGTATAAGTCTAAACTTATTAAAGCGATCTGATTTAAATCTTCCTCCCGCCTTTTTCGGGATATACCGGTCTTGACAAGCATCACAACACTGTTGCTAGCACCTTCTTTGAAGGCTTGCCGCACGACCCCCTCTGATTTTCTCTAAAAAATATGAAAATGACAAAAGGGTGTGCTTAAAAAAAACAGGATAGTTAATTATTACCGATTTTTTAAGAATATGTTAAAATCTCGACAGAATGCTTAACTGGGATTCCACTTTATGGAGGTATTCTCTTAAAGTTTTATTAAAATAAGTTTGGATTATTAACATAGAATTGTGATTTTCGCACTTAGCTAATTCAAATAATTTAAAAATGAGAACAAATTTAAATGGAATCTTGACGCTACTATTGGCGTTTGTTGTGCATTTGACTTTTGCGCAGGAGAAGACGGTCTCCGGTACCGTAACGGACCAGGACGGACTTCCGCTTCCAGGAGTAAACATCGTAGTTGAGGGGAGTACTACCGGTACTCAAACCGATTTCGATGGAAATTACTCTATTAGGGGAAGTGCAGGTCAAACTCTTCTTTTCACTTACATCGGTCAGAGAAATGTACGGGTTACAATTGGAGCCAGTAACACTATCAACGTGCAGATGCAGGAAGATGCTCAGGCACTTGAAGAAGTAGTTGTTACGGCACAAGGTATTAAGAAAGAGAAGCAGGCCCTGGGGTATGCGGTTTCTGAAGTAGGCGATGAACTACTTGAGCAACGCGCCGAGGGTGATGTTGGTCGTATCTTAACAGGTAAGGCCTCCGGGGTTAACATCCAGGCCCAAAGTGGTCTTTCCGGATCTGGTACCAGTATTATCATCAGGGGTCTCAGTACTTTTAGTGGAAGTAACCAGCCATTGTTTATTGTTGACGGCGTACCTTTTGACAGTGGTACTAACGGACAGACTCAAGGTGGAGCTGGTAACAGCTTCGTGGATGGTAACAACGGTTCAAGTAGATTCCTCGATTTGGATCCTAACAATATTGAAAGCGTAAACGTATTAAAAGGTTTAGCTGCTGCAACTCTCTACGGTACTGCCGGACGTAACGGGGTGATCCTGATTACAACCAAGAACGGTGCTGCCGGAACAGGGCAAGCCAAGAAAAGTGAAGTAACGGTAAGTAGCTCGATGTTTATCAACGAGATCGCTTCCCTTCCCGATTACCAGGATGAATTCGGTAACGGGTTCGACCAGGCTTTCGGTTGGTTCTTCAGTAACTGGGGACCAAGTTTTGATAGAGATGGTGTAGCAGGATGGGGAACTCAATCTGCAATTGATGATGCCGGAACACTGGCGCATCCTTACTCTACTTCAACTTCAGCCATCCAGGCGGCCTTCCCGGAATTCCAGGGAGCGAGGTATCCATGGAAGCCATATGACAGTGTTGAAAAATTCTTTAAGCAAGGTGTGGTTCAAACCAACTCTGTGAACATCAACGGTTCTTCTGATGACGGAAGCATGAGTTATAACATGAACTTTGGTCACCTCGATGATCAAGGATTTACACCGGGTAACAACCTTAGAAGGTATACAGTTGGTCTAGGAGGTAGAGCAGTGCTCTCCAACAAGATCACCGCTTCAGGAACACTGAACTTCGCAAATACTAACTTCCAGTCGCCTCCGGTTGCTGCAAGTACGGGTAACAGCGTCTTTGGTACAGGTTCTTCGGTTTTTGCCAACGTATTCTATACGCCAAGGAGTGTGGACATTCAGGGACTGCCTTTTGAGAGCCCTGTAGACGGTTCCAGTGTATATTATCGTCAGAACAATAGTATCCAGCACCCGCTTTGGACAGTTAAAAACTCCAAGACCGAGCAGGATACCAAGAGGGTTTTTGGTAATATGGCCCTGGTATACGATATAAATGACAACCTCAACCTGACTTACCGTTTTGGTTTGGATGTCTATAGTGAAAATAACATCACTTCTCAGAACAAAGGTGGTATTGGAGGTAGCGTTGCCACCCAAAGTGGTATTCTTCAAACCTGGAATAACACTAACACCTTATTTGATCACAACCTGATCCTTACCGGACAGTACGAGATCTCTGAGAAAGTAGGCTTCAGCTTTAATGCTGGTGCAACTACAAGAAGTGAGCGATTCGATCAGAATGGTGTTGCGAGTTCAGGACAACAGGTATTTGGGGTGTTGAGACACTTTAACTTTGCCTTGTTTCAGCCCATCCAATTTTTGCAAGAGCGTAACATCGCAGGGGTTTATGGACAGTTAGATTTTGACTATGATCGTATGGTATATCTAACATTAGCCGGAAGGAATGACTGGGTATCTAACCTGTCACAAGACAACCGAGCTATCTTCTACCCCAGTGCAAGTTTATCGCTTATTCCAACCAAGTTTATTCCTGGTTTGCAAAGCGAGAATGGCATAAACTACATGAAACTTAGAGCAGGTTATGGAACATCGGCAAACTTCCCAACGGGATATCCGGTTGCTTCTACACTTCAACTTGATACTCAAAACTTCCAGGATGGTGACGGAAACAATACCGTGACCAATGTAAGTGCTAACTTATTGGGTAATCCCAATCTGAAGCCAGAACTTTTGGAGGAATTAGAATTTGGTATTGAGACTCGACTCTTGGGAAGCCGTATAACTTTAGACGCCTCCTACTATACCAGAACCACTCAGGATCTGATTATTGATCGTCCTTTGGATCCATCAACAGGATTTACAACCACTCAGACCAACGTTGGGGAAATAAAATCCTATGGTGCGGAAGTAGATGCTACCTTGGCTATTTTTAGAGGTCAGGAAGCGGGAGATCTTGATTGGAGCTTAAATGCAAACTGGTTCTTTAACGAGTCTGAAGTGACCGATCTTGGATTGGATGCAGAAGATATTATTTTTGCAGGTTTTACTAACCTTGGTAATGCTGCACGTGTAGGGGAACCTCTCGGAATAATGTTAGGTACCAGAATTCAGCGAGATGCAGATGACAACTTTGTCGTTGATGCCAATGGTGATTATATCATAGAAAATGGTCTATTCGAAATTGGTGATCCTAACCCGGATTGGGTATTGAACGTCGGGAATAGCTTTAGCTACAAGAACTTTAATTTTAACTTCTTGTTTAACTATACCCATGGTGGAGATATTTATTCAAGAACAGCTTCTGTACTTATCGGTAGGGGTCTTACAACTGATGTTGTAGACCGTTTGAACACCTTTATTTTACCTGGTGTAAAAGGAGACGGTTCGCCAAATGATGTTCAGATTAACAACTCTACCTTCTACTTCAATAACGTTTTATTTGGACCGGATGAATTAGGTGTGTTTGACGCCACAACTGTAAGATTACAGGAAGTTTCGCTCGGTTACAGCGTACCAAAGAAGTTTTTGGATAAGACACCATTTGGTTCTTTGAGCTTTACTGTATCAGGATTTAATATGTGGTATGAAGCCATTAACATTCCTAAGGGAACGAATTTCGATCCCAACGTAGCCGGTGTCGGTATTGGAAATGGTAGAGGTTTTGATTATCTTAATGGACCGAGTTCCAGAAGATATGGATTCAGTGTAAAAGCTTCATTTTAATTAAAATAAAAATTGATCATGAAAAACATATTTAAATATTTAAGTATTGGTTTGATCGGTGGAGTCCTTTTCACAGGGTGCGAAACCACCAATCTGGACC
>JABDQM010000304.1 GCA_013042315.1 Flavobacteriaceae bacterium
CATACAGCCCATGCTACTAAGCAGGAAGCCATAGAAGAGGCTGAAACAATCCTCGGTATTTATTCTGAATTTGCAGAAGAGCACATGGCTGTACCTGTGATCAAAGGCACAAAAACTGAAGGAGAGCGCTTTGCCGGGGCCGTGGAAACCTATTGTATTGAAGCCCTGATGCAAGACGGAAAAGCCCTGCAGGCAGGAACCTCTCACTTTCTGGGGCAGAATTTTGCCAAAGCATTTGACGTAAAGTTTGCCAATAAAGAAGGAAAGCAAGACTATGTCTGGGCTACTTCCTGGGGGGTTTCAACCCGACTAATGGGAGCGTTGATCATGACGCACAGCGATGACAACGGACTGGTTCTTCCTCCAAAACTGGCACCTATCCAGGTCGCTATCGTGCCTATTTACAAAGGGATGGAGCAATTGGAGGCTATCTCTGAAAAAGTTTTACCCTTGGTAAAAGAGCTAAGAGATAAAGGGATCACTGTTAAATACGACGACAGGGATACGCATAAACCCGGGTTTAAATTCAATGAATACGAATTAAAGGGTGTCCCGGTCCGACTCGCCATAGGTCAGCGCGATCTGCAAAACAACACCTTCGAAGTTGCAAGACGCGATACGCTTGAAAAACAAACTATTGATGCACCGGAAGTTATTTCTCATATTGAAAAGTTGCTTGTAGATATTCAAGAGAATATCTACAAAAAGGCATTGAATTACAGAGAGGACCATATTACTTCAGTAGACAGTTATGAAGAGTTTAAGCAACTTCTGGATACTAAAGGAGGATTTTTTCTGGCTCATTGGGATGGTACTGCAGCAACTGAAGACAAGATCAAAGAAGAGACTAAAGCCACCATTCGCTGTATCCCTTTGGGAGATGAGCAGGAAGAAGGCAGTTGCATGGTCACCGGTAAGCCAAGCCAACGGAGAGTGCTCTTCGCTAAGGCCTATTAAACAGCCTTTTAAAAAATTATGTACGGGAGTTGCGGTAGTAAAAAATAATTGTATTTTTGCATCCGCAATTGCACCGACCTTTGGCCCGTTCGTCTAGGGGTTAGGACGCCAGGTTTTCATCCTGGTAACAGGGGTTCGATTCCCCTACGGGCTACAGGTAGACTGCCGGCGGAGGCAGATAAAAAATATAATTTATAGAAAGATGGCAAATCACAAGTCGGCATTAAAGAGAATCAGAAGGAACGAAGCAGTGCGCCTGCGTAACAGGTATCAGCACAAAACCACTCGTAACGCAATTAAAAAGTTGCGAAGTGAAACAGATAAGAAAAAGGCAAATGCCTTATTGCCTTCTGTGATCAGCATGATCGATAAATTGGCTAAACGCAATATCATTCACGATAACAAAGCGGCCAATCTTAAGAGCAAGCTTACGAAAACTGTTGCTGCTCTCTAAGATCACCAGATAAAACTATTAGACCCGGCCTTACGCCGGGTTTTTTGTTTTAAAATGTTAAGGTTGGATTCAAAAAAATCCCGAAACATCTGAGATGCTTCGGGATTTTCTGTGAAGTAAAATTCTCTTACTGACTCATAGTCATCAGGAATTCTTCGTTGTTTTTGGTCTGTTTTATGCGTTGTTCCATAAACTCCATCGCTTCGATAGGATTCATATCCGCCAGATACTTTCTCATGATCCACATTCGCTGTATAGTATTTTCGTCCAGCAAGAGATCGTCCCTTCGCGTGGATGAAGAAATAAGATCGATAGCCGGGAAAATTCTCCTGTTGCTGATGCGTCTGTCTAGTTGCAACTCCATATTACCTGTTCCTTTGAATTCCTCAAAGATCACCTCGTCCATCTTGGAACCGGTTTCGGTAAGGGCTGTTGCAATGATCGTCAGAGAACCTCCGTTTTCTATATTCCTTGCAGCTCCAAAGAATCTCTTTGGTTTGTGCAATGCATTGGCGTCTACACCTCCACTCAGAACCTTTCCTGAGGCGGGTTGCACCGTGTTGTACGCTCTAGCAAGTCGCGTTATAGAATCCAGCAGGATCACTACATCGTGCCCGCATTCAACTAATCTTTTAGCTTTCTCGAGAACGATATTGGCTACCCTCACGTGTTCCGTGGCTTCCTTGTCGAATGTTGAGGCCACAACTTCTCCACGCACATTACGCTGCATATCCGTCACCTCTTCAGGGCGCTCATCGATCAAAAGGATGATCTGATAAACTTCAGGATGGTTAGCGGCAATAGCATTCGCAATATCTTTTAATAACATGGTTTTCCCGGTCTTGGGCTGGGAAACGATCATTCCACGTTGTCCTTTACCAATAGGCGAGAACAGGTCGATGATTCTGGTTGATATATTGCTTTGTCGCTCTGCGAGTTTAAACTTCTCTCTCGGGAAGAGTGGGGTAAGGTGCTCAAAGGCTACCCTGTCTCTCACTACCTGAGGATCTTGTCCGTTTATTTTATTGACCTTAATCAAAGGGAAGTATTTTTCACCTTCCTTTGGTGGTCTTACATTACCCAGTACTGTATCTCCTGTCTTCAGGCCGAAAAGTCGGATCTGTGATTGAGAAACATAGATATCATCAGGGGATGAAAGGTAATTATAGTCTGAAGATCTGAGGAATCCATAGCCATCCTGCATGATGTCTAAAACCCCTTCACTCTCTATAATACTGTCAAATTCGTACTCGGGTTGTTTGTATTTGTTCTTCAGGTCTTTGTCGTAGTTGCTCGACTTTTTATCCTGACCATTGCTCTTATGGTGCTGTTTGTTAGAACTCTGACCCTTGGAGCTGTTTGAAGAATGATCTTTTTTTGAATGATCCTTTTTAGGATGTTCCTTTCTGGACTGATCTTGTTTTGTTGTTTCTTCTTTCTTATCGATGCTTTTAGATTCTCTGCTCTTAGGAGCTGGTCTCGAATCTTTTGCTTCGGGCGTACCCTCATTCCGACTCTTTCTCGGTCTGGGCTTTGGGCTTCGTTCTCTTGAACGTGCCTTTGGAGCAGTGGTTTCTACCACTTCTGCAGTCTCTTTTACAATCTTAGGATTACTGGCCTGCAGATCTAGAATCTGATAGACAAGATCTAATTTTTTGAGGCTCTTGTATTTGGGAACTTTTAGGGTTTCGGCAATCTTCTGAAGCTCAGGTAGCTTCATTGCCTTTAAATCGGAAATCTCAAACATTGAGTTTTGAATAAGTTATACGTGGTTATAAAATTTTGAAGTAATTGTTACTTGGATTTACTTGGGAATGAGATCCCAGTGGGTAAGTACTATCAAGAATAACGATGTAAAATTACAAAATATTTTCAATATTTCGTCTTTAATTTTTAAAAAGACCTTTATTTTTGCAGCGCGAACCTACAATTTAGTAATGATCCAACGCATACAGACGATTTATTTGGTAGCCGTTGTTCTCCTGGGAGCAGCACTTCCATTTTGGGTTGCATTGTGGACTGATGCTCAGGGAATTGAAGTTTTCGCGAAGAACGAAATTGCGGTTTCATTGGCTTTTTATGGGTCGGCTGTAGTAGCAGCTGTGGCCATTTTTAGGTACAAGGATAGAAAAAGCCAGTTTGTACTCAACCGACTAAATATGATACTTAATCTTTTTTTACTGGGATTTTTCGTTTACCGGTCACTAAATTTATCCGGAGAGACCCTGGTCTCGGAGAAGGGTATTGGGATGCTGATTCCTGTGTTTTCTATCGTTTTTTTAGTCCTGGCCAACAGGGCTATAAAAAAGGATGAAGATCTTGTAAAATCTGTTGATCGCTTACGTTAAACCTAACATCTTAGTAGTATTAGTGCGTGAAACCCCGGTTGCCATACCGGGGTTTTTTGTTACTCAATACTGTACAATGAGCCTCACACGTGTATTCAATAGTAAAGATTGCTATTAACGTTTGCCCAGTTCTATCACTTCCAGTTTCTGAATTTCTGTTTGATTGATCTCAAAGCGAAGCATAGTTCTCATTTGATGGAATCCCTGTTTTCCACAGGCCCCCGGATTCATATGAAGCAAATTGAGTTTTTTGTCCCACATCACTTTGAGTATATGGGAATGGCCGCTGATAAAAAGTGCAGGAGGGTTTTGGACGATCTCTTGCTTCACTCTGGGACTATATCGATGGGGATAGCCACCGATATGGGTAATCCAGACATCTACATCTTCACAGAAAAAGCGCTGGTTTAAAGGATATTCTCCATTAATCATGGCGTTGTCAATATTTCCATGTACTGCTTTGATGGGTTTGATCGCAGCGAGTTGGTCGGCTACCTCAATGGTCCCTATATCCCCGGCATGCCATATTTCATCTGCTTGCTTGGCGTATTTCAAAATGGCGTCATCCAAATATCCATGGGTATCTGAAAGCAACAAGATTTTGGTCATGAAAGGGGTATATTTGTGACGGACAAAAATAAGATTTCACATTGAGATATTTTATTGAATTCTCATATAATGGCAAAGCATACCACGGCTGGCAAAGGCAACCAAAGGCCAGCAGTATTCAGCAAACCATAGAAGATGCCATGTCTCTCCTGTTGAGGGAAAAGATACAGTTGGTGGGTGCGGGCAGGACGGATGCCGGAGTTCATGCCAGGCAACTCTACGCTCATTTCGACTTTGAAAGCAAAGTGGAAAAGACCGAAGTGGTGCAGCGGCTGAATGCTTTTCTGCCCGAAGACATAGCCATTAAGGATATTATTGAGGTTTCGCCAAAGGCTCATGCCCGTTTCGATGCCCTTGAACGCACCTATGAATACCGGGTTGTACAGGAAAAAGATCCTTTCAATACAGACTGGGCTCATTATGTACACCTTCCCCTGCATATGGAAGCGATGAATCTCGCGGCAGCTGAGCTGATGAAGCACACCGATTTCGAGTGCTTCTCCAAGTCGAATACGGATGTAAAAACATATGTATGTCGTTTAAAAGAGGCCAAATGGCGAAGGGAAGGAAATACGCTGATCTTTACCATAACTGCAGACCGGTTTTTGAGGAATATGGTCAGGGCCATCGTAGGAACCTTGTTAGACGTGGGACTCCAGAAATCATCTGTAGAGAATGTTAATAGTATTATAAAAAGCAAAGACAGGGGAGAAGCTGGCGTTTCAGTGCCTGCAAAAGGGTTATATTTGATGAAGATTACATATCCCAAGACCCTATTTAAGCTACATGGATAAGGAAACAGGCAAAGCCTTTGATTACAATCTCTTTAAACGATTACTCGCGCAAACGCGACCTTACCGACTCACATTTTACGGTGTCGCTTTAGCCGGGATTCTCCTTACCTTTTTTGCTGTCCTTACTCCCTATATTTTAAGGAATATCATAGACGATGCCATTAACGGCCGCGACATGGACCTATTGCTGTCTTTATCCTTTGCGATGCTCGGCGTTCTTTTGGGACAGGTGATATTTCAACTCCTCTTTAACTATTACGCTAACTGGTTGGGGCAGTCGGTCATAAAGGATATCAGGATCCTCTTGTTTAAAAGGATGCTGGGATTCAGGATGAAATATTTCGACAACTCCTCTATCGGAGTCTTGGTAACTAGGGCCGTTGCCGATATGCAACGGATAGGAGAGATCTTCAGTCAGGGCTTTTTTACCATTGTTTCTGATTTGCTGAAAATGATCGCCGCGGCCAGTATGATGCTCTGGATGAACTGGAGGCTGGC
>JABDQM010000306.1 GCA_013042315.1 Flavobacteriaceae bacterium
GTAAACAGGCATATCAATAGTATTAGGCCTTTTAGCATCGACCAGAAAGCGCATATCCCTAAGCTCCTCGGGAGAGGGATCATACGCAGTGGTTTTATGATTAGGTAAGGTGAGATCTATTAAGGAACTTACGATCTCCATGCAATGAAAATTATGGTCGAGCAGGGAAGCAGGAGCTTTTTGAAACAGCGGAGCCAAATCATCTTCATAATACTCAAAAAAGGGTGAAGAGCGATAGGCTGTTTGAAGGGAACGCCAATGCTGTCGTTGCCAGGGATAGGTATTATCGGTCTTAACTTCCCTGTAATATTGCTTTCCCTTTGTTCCACCAACATGACTGATGGGGATACTTAACATCTGTTTCCCCTGATCGGTACTGATGTAGGTTCGATTTCTATAGGTTTGTTTCTGATAATAATCCATGACCTCCCATTCACATTCTTGCTGGGCCAGCACGGACATTGTGATTATACTAGGGAAATAAACAGGATGCAGTAAACAGCGCATAGCTGTAATAGGGTATTATGATTTATTTCTTTGCCTTTTTTCTTCGTTTCCTGACAAAATCAAAGATAAACCAAGCTGCGAGGGCCATCAGAAAATACCGGAAATAAGACACTGGCTCTCCACTGCCGTGAACCGTCGTAAAAATTCGATCCCAGCGTGGCTTCCAGTTAGCAATCCCATCATTAAAATTGTCAAAACTCAGCCAGATAAAAATAGGAGTGCCTACGATATGATTTTCCGGGACATAACCCCAGGACCGACTGTCCTCCGAGTGATCCCGGTTATCACCCATCATCCAGTAATAGTCCTGTTTAAAAGTGTATTCGCTGGCCGCTTCCCCATTGATCAACACCTGATTTCCGGAAACACTGACCGTGTTGTTCTCATAGTCCCTGATAATCTTTTTGTACAGGGGCAGGACTTCAACATTGATGGCAACGGTACTCCCTTTCGATGGTAAGTAAATAGGACCAAAATTGTCGTTGTTCCAGGGATAGGATTCATTTTGCGGAAAAATATTGTATCCCGGAACCCCTGCAGGTTCAATGATCCTAACCACCGAATCGATCTGAGAGTTATTGCGTAAACTTATAGCCATCTCCTTCGTCAGGGTAGCCTGCCGCTCCCGATCAGTAATCTCCCGAAGTGAAAGCCCCAGGCCTCTGATAAGGTCAGTAGATAGTCCTTTGCTATCAGTGAGTATAACAGGTGGGTTATTTTGGTTGTACACGGCATATCCGGAAGCCCTGAGAGTCATGATCTGCTGTGGATTCAACGATTGGGCCACGTACGTTCTGTTAAATTCACTAACCCCGATTTCCAGCAACAATCTCGAGGATACTCCTTTATTGGCATAAAGCATATAATCATACTGAGGCTTGGCCCGGTCTGATAAAACCAGTTGTTCCCCATTGATATAAACATATCCGTTTCGTACCTCCAGGGAATCCCCGGGAAGACCTACGCATCGTTTTACATAATTTGATTTCTTGTCGATGGGCTTTACAACCCCTTTTTCCTTTTTAAAAAACGCCCTGACAGTATCCGCCGGCCAACTAAAGACAACGATATCATTTCGATCTACCTTGGTAAAACCAGGCAGCCTGAAATAGGGAAGTTGGGGTTTCTTCAGATAGGATCTGATCCCAAGCACGGGAAGGGTGTCATGAACCATAGGTGCTGCAATGGTTGTCATGGGAGTTCTTGCCCCGTAGTGAAACTTGCTCACAAACAAGAGGTCACCAATCCTCAATGTACGTTCCAGAGAACCGGTGGGAATAACATAAGGTTGAATGAAATAGGTATGCACCAAGGTTGCCGCTACTACAGCAAAAACAATAGAACTCACCCATTCCCCAACACCACTTTTAGGATGTAAACTACGGTCTTTGATGTGCTCTACCTCCAGGCTGTAATTCACGTAGTAGATATAAAAGCCCAGGGTAAGAATAACCAGCCAGGTATCCACAAGACTGTTGCGGCCAAAGCTTCGGATGGTCTCCACCCAAATTACAGGAAACATCAATAAGTTAATGATGGGAATAAACAAGAGGATCACCCACCATCCCGGCCTTTTGATGATCTTCATAAGGATCACTGCGTTATAAATCGGAACGGCTGCTTCCCAGGCTTGTCTGCCTGCTTTTTTATACAGTTTCCAGGTCCCCAGAAAGTGTATGACTTGTACTAGTAGTATAAATAAGATCCATTGTGTAACGTCCATATCTGCAATTTAAGCCTTTGCAAAGGCAAGGTATTATTTTGTTGTCATTTAGCACCAAGGTTTAACACGTCTTTCATACTAAATACGCCTTGTTTTCCTTGAATCCACTCGGCAGCCACAACAGCTCCAAGGGCAAATCCTTCTCTGTTGTGGGCTGTGTGTTTGATGCTTATATCATCCACGGAACCTGAATAGGTTACTTCGTGGGTACCCGGGATTTCACCTTCCCGATGTGAATGCACCTCCACCGTATCATCCCCGCCCTTATTCAGTTGCCACTGGGTGTAATCGGTAGCTCCTATGATTCCTTCTGCCAATGTTATGGCGGTTCCACTGGGAGCGTCTAGCTTGTGGATGTGGTGAGTTTCATCGATGCTAACCTTGTATTCGCCTGTACTCGCCATCATCTTGGCCAGAATGGCGTTTAATTCAAAAAAAATATTGACACCAAGGCTAAAGTTAGAAGAATAGATAAATGCCCCTTTTTCTCTTTTACAAAATTCGGCAACCTCCTCGTAGTGTTGGAGCCAACCCGTTGTACCTGATATCACAGGGACTCCGTTTGCCAGGCAGCCTTTTATATTTTCTACTGCCGATTCGGGCACACTGAAATCGATCGCCACGTCCATCTGGCTGTAGTCCCTTTGCGCAGATCCTAAATCGACCCTCGCAACGATATTATGGCCTCGATTTAGGCTGATCTTTTCGATCATTTTACCCATTTTGCCATAACCCAACAATGCTATATTCACTGATTAAAATTTTATGGTTAAGGCCAACCCGTAGTTGGGATCGGATGTAATGGGATGATATTCGAGATAAGGTTTCACATCCAGGCTGAGGTCATCATCCACGTTGAATTGCTGTAGATGAGCGTCCACATTGGCATCGATAATATTAAAGGCATACAGCCCGATAGTAATCAGCAAAGCGAGGTCGCGATCACGCTGGTAACGTTCCTGAGCGTCCTGCAGGGCCTCGTCTGATAGGTCGGGACTGCCCGGCACAATGCCACTGCCATTCAGATCGTAGAATTCGTCATCCGTGAAACCGGCTCGTCGCCTTTTGAATGCCGACCTGAATCGGTCATATAAATCATCATTGTAGATATAGGCATAAACTCCGGTTCCCAGCGCTCCGTAAACAATGGGTAGCTTCCAATACCGTCGATTGTAGATTTGTCCCAGTCCTGGTAGAATAGCCGAATAGAAGGCAGCTTTGCTGGGGGCGAGTGGATTGACGTCTTTTTTTTCTATCCTTCCGTCAACAACAATGCCTTTATCCTTAAGATCGCTCCGCAGGGAATCGTTCTCTGTTCTTTTCTCCTGACCGAAAGTTGAAGCAAAAACACAGAAGAGGGTTATAAAAAAAAAAGACCGACTACTCACCGGTGATTAGTTTTATGATTCGGTTTAAATCTTCTTTGGAGTTAAAGGAAAGGGATAATTTTCCTTTTTCATTGTCTTTGGTGCTCAGGCTAACATCTGTTTCGAGGTAATGAGACAGTGCAATTTCACTATTGATGATAAACAGGGATTTGTCCGATTTTTTTCCGGCTGATTTCTTTGAGGTTGAACCCGTATCGTGATACTGTCTTACCAATTCTTCAGTCTGACGGACAGACAAGCCATCCTCGATGATTTTTTCGTAAATACCGAGCTGGTCGAGACGTTTGTCAATATTGACAAGAGTACGACCATGCCCCATGGTAATAAAACCGTCCCTCATCCCGGTCTGTATAATCGGGTCTAACCTCAGAAGGCGGAGGTAATTAGTGATGGTAGATCTTTTTTTACCAACCCGGTCACTGAGTTTTTCCTGGGTGAGTTCTATCTCCTCGATCAATCGCTGGTAAGAGAGCGCAATTTCAATAGGATCGAGGTCTTCACGCTGTATGTTTTCCACCAGAGCCATCTCCAATGATTCCTGATCATTCGCAATTCGGATATATGCGGGAATAGTGTCTAGTCCGACCAGCTTGGAAGCGCGGTAACGCCGTTCACCTGAGACGAGTTGATATTTATTGAAATCGAGTTTTCGAACGGTTATAGGCTGAATCACTCCAAGTTCACGGATGGAGGATGCGAGTTCCTGTAGGGCGTCGTCATTAAAATTTGATCTGGGCTGAAAGGGATTAACTTCAATGGCATCGAGTTCTAACTCAACAATATTGCCCACTACCTTATCGGCATTTTTATCCGTAACCGAATTGATGTCGTTTTCAGGATCTTTTAGCAGGGCAGATAATCCGCGGCCCAGAGCCTGTTTTTTAGTCGCTTTTGCCATCACACTTTCTCCTTATTCTTTTTCAGTAGCTCGTTGGCCATATTGAGGTAATTTGAGGCTCCCTTACTACTTGCGTCGTATTTAATAATACTCTCTCCGTAACTGGGCGCTTCCCCGAGTCGGACATTCCTTTGAATAATGGTGTCAAATACCATATCCGAAAAATGCTTTTTAACCTCTTCCACTACCTGATTGGATAATCTCAATCTGGAATCGTACATGGTAAGTAACAGCCCTTCAATATCGAGATCGGGGTTGTGAATGCGTTGAACGCTTTTGATGGTGTTCAGTAGTTTCCCCAGGCCTTCGAGGGCAAAATATTCGCATTGAATGGGAATGATCACAGAATCTGCCGCCGTTAAGGCATTGAGGGTGAGCAAACCGAGGGAAGGAGCGCAATCGATCAAAATATAATCGTACTCTTCTTTTAATTCGCTGATTGCCTGTTTCATCATATACTCCCTGTCATCCTTATCAACAAGCTCTATTTCAATAGCTACTAAATCGATATGGGAAGGAATCAGGTCTACATTGGGGGAGGA
>JABDQM010000307.1 GCA_013042315.1 Flavobacteriaceae bacterium
AAAATTCCCGCCCACTGCCTGGGAGTGAGAGGACTTTTACTGAGGTCGACAAACAAAAGGTGTTTTTGAATGGCAGACAGGTAGGTCCTGGCCTCTCTGTCGTTAGGGTCTTCTGAGTTGTTAAAGACCTTGATCAACCTTTTGTCACTTGATATTGAGTTCATTATACTATGTTATTAGTCGTATTTATAATTTCTTATTTAGATCAGGCAAAACGCTAAAACATTTGCCAAAACCGTGAAACTACCACATTTACAAGCTGGGAGCCATTGCCGTATTGCTTACAGAGGGCACGTTACTGTTTGGTCGCATGACCCGGTCTATCGTATACACAATTCCATTAGTTCCGCGAATACTGGAGGTGCCTAAATAGGTTATATTCGTTTTTTCATCGAGGATTTGAAGTTTTCCCTGGTTCAGGCTCAAAGCAATCCTTCCTCCATTAAGGGTCTCCAGGCGCAGAGGCCCATCCTGAATCCTGAGCTGAGCCAAGATGTTGTCAACATCGAGGTCGGCTTGTACTATGTGATAATTTATGATGGACCGCAGTACCGGTAGATTATCAGGGGAACTCAATTCGTTGATCAGGCCTTTGCTGGGTCCGAAGGCTTCATCCGTGGGGACAAAGATCATTACATTATTCAAGGCACTGAGTTCATCAAAGAATTCCACAGCGTTGACCAATTTAAGGAAACTGTTGTACAAGGGGCTCTGGTCGAGTATCTGCAATACAGTACGATCAAAATCCAGAGTTGTGGAATAGGAGGTTTTGGCCGTATCAGTGCTCTGTGTCAAAATTCTCTCCGCTCCCGAGGTGGTATTTTTGCATGCCACGGCTAATGACATTACAAGAATGGAGTAAATGGTAATTTCTAAAATCTTTTTCATATCGTCTTTTTTTATGGTATAGAGGAAAGAGCAAAAGGTGTATTAAAATTTTTAAATAAAATATTTAGAACTCTACAACGTGTGTTTTGATGTCTCTCTGTTTCCTCAACTCCTTCATAGTAAGTAAAATGTTTTAGTAGATAAAACAATTGGAGGCAATTATAAAATGTTTAACGTTTTAAGGAAAAAGTAAAACAAAATATATATCTTTATCGAAAATAAAGAGGTAATACTAAAAAATTAAGATATGAAAAAGAGAAAAGATTACCGTAGTGAACTCCCCCTGGCCGACATGCATACAGACGGAGTTCGTTTTAATAGTACAGTGTTGCAAGCCCAGCAGAACCAATCAGTTGCTCAGGAAATGGGTCAATTAAATTCTTCCAGTTAAGCTTACAATACGCACTAGATTCTGGAATTTCAGAATTAAAGAAAAACGAGAAAAGCCGGACGATTCTTTGTCCGGCTTTTTCGTGTCTATATTTTATAAACGTTAGGCTTAATGATCAGCCTGGTTGGTTCTTTCAAATATCTACTAGAAGATCAATTTCTAAGACTTATTTTGTCTTTGGAACATGCCCTCCCTTAGAGGTTACTTTTGTCTTTGGAATGTGACCTTCTTTAGAGGTAACTTTAGTCTTTGGAACATGTCCTCCTTTAGATGATGCCTTTGGTTTTGTGGTCCCCATGATTAGAATTTTTAGAGTTATTTTATCACTATATTAGTCAAAAATTAGCTGGATTCCTAACGTATTCCGTTAAGAATCTTATATAAATCCCTTAGTGATTTTATTAAATGAATTTTAAGTCGTTTGTAAAAGAATGTCATGAAAAGGAAGTTTTTAAGAACCTTTCCATCTATATCGTCTCTAGTTGGGTATTAATACAAGTCTTTTCAGTGATCTATGAGCCTTTTGGCTTGCCCAAAATAAGCATGACCTACTTATTGCTTGTTTTACTCGTCGGATTTCCTTTTTACGTCTACCTCTTGTGGAGGTACCGCTTAAAACCACTGGAATCAAAATTCAGTCGTCGGAAAGGTTTAAAAGTGACATCCAAGACTGCCGGTTCTAAAGAGGAATTGAAAGGGCTGAAGAAGAGAAAAGTGCATCTCCCGGGGGTTCATTTTTACAGTCCTTTTCAAAAATTGTATTTCACCTCCTTGTTTATTATTTCCCTGGTTTCACTATTCTCCGCCTCCCTGATCGTAAAGGCTAATTTTATCAATCAGGACAACATGAGTGCCTTTACTTTTCCAGAGGAAGCAGACAACGACAGGATAGCGGTTCTGCCATTCGAGAATAATACTACAGATCCAAATCTGGATGTCGTCGGGAAGATGGCTGTGGACTGGATCATGCACGGAATTACCCAAAATAAAGTAGGACAGGTAATCTCCCCAAAGGTGGTAGAAGATTATACCAAAGTCCTTAAGGCTACACTGGTACCGAGTGGAGAAAATGGTGTGCTCAAGGAATACCTCAAGCCCTCAAAAGTAGTCACAGGAACCTACTATTTAAAAGATGGCCGATTACTGCTACAATGCTCGGTTCTCGACGGCAATATGAACAAAACCTTGGTCTCTTTTGAGATCACAGAGTGCGCTGCCGATAGTCCGCTCGATTGTATTGAGGCCGTAAAACAACGCGTTTTAGGTTACCTCGATTCTAAGGGAATGGCACAACTGGCCTTAGAAGAGACCCCACCAAATTACAAGGCGTATAAATTATGGCTCGAAAGTGATGCTTTGCTCGAACTGCAGTCTGATGAACAACTCTCCTATATCAATGAGGCGATCGCTGCCGACAGTAGTTTTTTTAAACCCAAAATAGACCGGGTTGCTTACTACTATAACAGGGATCAATTTGCGATAGCCGATTCTCTACTTCAGGTCCTTGCCGCCGAAACCGGGACCAAGAAGGAGCAGCTCAATATGATCAAACACTACGAGGCTTGTTTTAAAGGAGACAATCGCATGGCTTACAGAACCTATCAGGAAGAATACAATGTTGCTCCGGTGGAGATTGAACTCAATTTGAGTACCATGGTCCTTGCTCTTCAGTTTGTAAACAGACCTCAGGACGTAGATAGTATTTATGCTGCTATTCCGGAGAACGACTTTGATCTCGATAATTGCATTTCCTGTGAGTATCGCTACTTTGTAAAAGGAATGGCCAACCTGGAACTGGAGCAGGTTGATGAGACAATCGAATTATTAGAACCCTATGCTCGCACTGCCGGACAGGAGTGGATCAAGGAAGTGTTGATGAAGGCCTATGTCATGGATGAAAATCATACAGCCGTATATGATCTTTTACAACACATCCGTCTCTTGGGCAGAATAGACTACTGGCAGCTGATGATGTTAAAAACCGGCCTGGAATATATAAAGTCGGGTGACGAGACCAAGGCAAACCAATACTTTGATGAGGTTCTTGAATATCAGGAAAAGAGAGGTGCTTTATTAAGTCTGGCAGAAAGAGAAATACAGGCCGAGATTACATTCTATAAAAAGGATTACCAGGAAGCTCAGAAAAAATTTGAGGAGTTATTGGCCGAGAATGAGGATAACTTGGAGATCCTTTCGTTTTTGGCCATGAGTTATTACGAGAATGGAAATCCGGAAATGGCGGAAGAATCCCTGGTCAAACTAGACAGTTTAAGAGCTGAGTACCAATTTGGGGAAGTTGATTATGCCTTGGCCAGATACTATGCTTTAATCGGCAATGAGCAAGAAGCTCTCGATCATCTTACCAAAGCTGTTGCTGCAGGAAAACGATTTACCAGCACCACCTTTCAAAATGATGTGCTTTTTCAATCGATGAAATCGTCAGAGGACTTTAAGAAAATCCTGACCTTCTGGTACTAATTTCATTTAAAATATAGAAATCGAATAACCGATCAGACATAAAATCAACTCCTAGCTCAGAAAAAAACCGACTCGATGTTTAACTCAGAAAATAATTATGCGCTCATCATAGGTGTGGGCGGGGATAAAATAGAATATACCGTGAACGATGCACGGATGCTTCAGGAAAGCCTGGTCGATGACAAACTCATCGGCTATCCAAAAAGCAATGTAATCCTCAGGACAGAGGCTGAGGCAAGCAGGAAGGGAATACTTGAGGCTTTTGATGAGCTCAAAGAAAAAACAGACGAGGACTCAACCATTTTGCTCTATTATTCCGGACACGGGGGTAAATACAGTGATCAGCACAAATTCTTTCTTCAACCAGCAGATATGACGGCTGATAATATTGAAGAAACCATGATTACGGCCGAGGAGTTGCGTGAAAAGATAAATGCGCTGCCTTCCAATAAACTCGTGCTGTTTCTCGATTGCTGCCATGCAGAAGGGATGGTACAGAGCGGGATCAAAGGCCTGTACGGGATGGCGCAAAAACTCAACGACGAGCAGGGGATCTGGATCATGGCATCTTGCCAGGACAATGAGAAATCTTACGGCTACGGAGATCACAGCTTCTTTACACGGGCCTTGCTCGATGTGCTGGCAGGTCAGCACGTCCGACCTTTCACCGATCCTGAAATCAGTATGATGGACGTAGTGGAATACATTTTTAACGAAGTTCCTAAGATGGCCAGTAATTGTGAAGATGAGGAAGGAAATGCCATTGTACAAACCCCGTATTTTAAGACGCAGATGTCTGAGAATTTAATCCTGAGTCATTTTCCACAGAATGCACAGGAGCACGAAGCTATAGTGGCAGAATTAGAGCCCAATCTGGAGGCTTTGGACGAGGACAGTTTTATCAAATTGATCAAATCCATGGAAGCGGTAGGTCGCGTGGAAGACGCTATTGAGGCACTAAATAGCAACAAAAGGACTAAATCTGACCCGGATCTGATGGAGACGCTGGGCGATCTTTATCGCAATTACTACATAAAGCACAGATTGCAAAAGGAAGGACAGGAAGCGCTAGAAATCTACAAGAAGGCATATGAATTGGCAGTTAAGACTGAGGATGAGGAACAGATCTTTACAAATGCCGTAAAAGTGGCCTTTATGATGGCCAAACTCGATTTGAGCAAAAGGGAAATGAGGGAATACGCAGCTACGGCAATTAGCGCTGCCGATCAATATCCCTATGACAGTGTGCCGAAATTTGTGACCATGGCTGAGGCGAGTATTTTTCTAGGGGATCTCAACGCGTCAAAAAAGCATTATACCACGGTTGATGAGAAAGCGGGGATCAGATATAAAATGAAGTGCTTTGAAAGAGCAGTGCTGATCTATGACACCCTTTACGACACCAAGAATGAGAAAGATCCCTATATTATATTTTTAAAGGATACGCTCCTGAGTTGAGGAGAATTTTAATTTGTCTTCAATAATTTTAACAGTTCGAGAAAAAATAGTAATTTTCTAAACCAACAAAACCAAAATCATGTCTTCCGCGTCGGTTTTTATCATGTATTCTTCTAAAGATTCCAGGCAAGCGCATGAATTCGCTGAGAAGCTTATTGATGCCGGAGCCTCGGTCTGGATCGATACCATCAATCTTCGTGATATCTCTGAGGACCAGGATGAGGAAGAGGTAATGGAAACGGCACTTCTCGATTCCGAAGCGGTCCTTATACTGACTTCTCAGAATGCCTTGAATGATCAGTTCGTTCGAAATGACAAGAGATTTGCGCGCGAAAATGATAAAAAAATGATTCTGGTCACCCTCGAGGCTTGTGATCTCACCAAAAAGATGCGCTGGCGAAATCACCAGACGATCGAATACCACAAAAATGAGGAAGCTGCTATAGATGAAATACTCGATTTGTTCAATTTTAAAAGAAAATCGGTACCTGCTACTACTTCTGAAGTTGAGGATGAAGTTACCGACACTCCAGTAGCAAAGCCCAAGAAAGCAAAACAAGTTTCTTCAAAGAGCAATGTGCAGATTCCTGATGAAGAAAGGGCCATGCTCAATGAGGTAAAGGACGATATTGAGTATTACAAGTTTAAAATGAAGGAGCAGATCTCAAAATCCAAAATGTACGCCTACTTAGGGATTGGAGGAGCAGTGGTCATCGCTATTACCGCAATATTCTTTCTCCCGGAACTGGTTACAAAGGTCACTGAGGTACAGGATAAAATTCAATGGGCCGGAGGTTTGTTCGGTGGTACCTTACCCACAACTTTTAGCTTTTCCTCTTTAAACAGCACTAAGGACAAAAAAAAGAGATTGGAAGGGGTTCAGCTTTTCGAGAAAAAAATATCCAGATACGAAAACGGTGTACTTCCTGTTACTAAAGCCGATATTCTCGCCCTGGAAGACGATTTCGGCATATACATCAATGCGTAATAATCCCAAATCAGCATGAGTAAGTTAAAAGACAGAATAGAAGAAATAAATAAGACTGTACAAAAAAGTCGTAGAATTAATAACATCCTCTGGGTTGTGGTGATTGTCTTCGTGGGTACTTCCATTTATTTTGCGATTGATGCGGAAATATCCAAAGAGAAAGCAATTACCAAGGAAGAAGAGGCTTTGGCAGCAAGGGACTCCTTAAAACTGCTAGAAGAGGATTTGCAAGGTGAGAAAAATAAGCTTGAAGAGTTTAAAAAGAAATACGATGTACTCGTTGAGGAAAAACTGGCGACAAATGATGATTTGTGGCAATATACAGTTGAGGCCAACACCTTTGAGGCGTACATGGACTACATTAATGTTAAGGGAGAGGAAGGTATCTCCGAACACGAAGACGAATTAAATACCAAATTAAATTCATTTTTAAATAGAACAGGTTTCGTCCAGTTTCAGGAATCTAGTTCTAACGTTCTCTTTGAACCCATGCCTTTTGGCGATAGAGACGACTTGTTTACTCCTAAATCTGCTCGAAGTGTGAGAAAGGGAGTTATAGGCGTTGATAATTCTTATGGCCGCAACGGCGATGTAATCCTGGAAGGTCAGATAGTGCAGGTAGTTGAGTATATCGAAAGTGGGAACTCAAAATGGGCAAAAATCAGATACAGTAATTCCTGATTCGCTCAGGACATTTTTTGACATAAGCTTACAATTAAGCTGTGATTGTCTTCGCCCGAATCATAATTCCTTGTAACTTCCCCCGTTTTAAATCTACACCTTGTAAAGACTTTATCTTTTCATTTTTTTATGGATCTGAATATTCTGGTAGAACGTTTTCAACAAAAGGACATCAAGGCCTACGAGCAATTGTACGCCATGTATGCCGATAATATTACCGGGGTGATCAACACCATAGTTAGAGATGAATTTCTCGCACAGGAAATCAGTCAGGATGTCTTCCTTAAGATCTGGGAGAAGTCTGATTCCTACAACAAGTCGAAAGGACGATTTTTTACCTGGATTTTGAATGTAGCCAGGAATGCAGCTATAGATGAACTGCGCTCAAAATCCTTTAAAAAGAATAAACAAAACCTTTACACAGATAATTTCGTAGGTATTTTAAATGCTAGCGAGGAAGATGAATCTCCTCCTGATACTTCAATGTTGAAATCGCTGTTGAAGGACTTAAAGAAAAAATGTGTTTCTGTTATAGAAATGCTTTATTTCAGGGGCTATACGCAGAAGGAGGTGGCAGAAGAATTGGCAATTCCCCTGGGTACTGTGAAGACCAGAAACCGGGATTGCATCGGTAAGCTTAGAGAAAATATGACTGCATTGCATGGACGTTAAGGAATACATAGAATCGGGAATTCTGGAGCTCTACGTAGCCGGCCAGCTATCCGGGGAGGAAAACCTGGAAGTTGACGCCATGGCTGAGAAGCACCCGGAAGTAAGGCATGAGATTGAGGCCATCGAAGCTGCTGTACTCGGTTTAAGCGGTTCACTTTCGGGGGTTCAGGCTGTTGATTTTAATCAGATCAAAGATAAGCTTGAAGGTGGAGAAAGAGATGTGATCCATATCGGCAATACCAAAACCAGCTGGTTTACGTATACGGGTTGGGCGGCATCAGTTCTTTTAGCGGTTGGTCTTTTATGGCTTTACAACAGCAATCAGGAACTGAGAACGCAGGTAGATGCAGCTTCTGAGGAAAAGTTACAGCTTGAAGTACAGATCGCAAATGCCAATAATTCACTGGAGCAAACTACTGAGCTTCTCAACACCATTCGCGAAAAAGGGATCTCTGTGGTAGATCTCGCCGGGCAACAGGTTTCACCTACTTCCTATGCAAAAGTGTATTGGAATAAGGAGGAAGAGAAGGTTTACGTGGATGCTATGGGCTTACCGGAGCCACCTCCGGGCATGGTTTACCAGGTCTGGTCATTAAAACTCGATCCTTTAACACCTACCAGTGTTGGACTACTCGATGAATTTACTTCGGATGAAAATCGCATTTTTGCCTTGAGCAATACCAACGAATCGGAAGCCTTTGGAATTACGCTCGAACCTGCTGGGGGTAGTGAGTCACCCAACCTGGAACAATTGTATACGCTTGGGGTAGTTTCTTCTTAAAGCCTATTTCATAAAAAGTAAAAAAGGGACTGCATCTGCAAATCCCTTTCTTTTTTAATAATGTACCCTTAAATAAGCTTGAGCACAGTTGGGACGATAACACTGAGGATCATCTCCTTTTGCGTTATTTGCACCTCACAAATTTGATATACCTCCTGGGTGGAATCGATTTGCAATAAGCCTTTGTAGTTTTTTCTAGTTCGCATGATTTGGGGTTTTAAATTGATTTAGTCAAATATATTACGATCCCTAATAATCTTAGACGCTCACAAGCTGCAAAGCGTTTCCTTAAAGATCGACGACACAGATGTGTCGATTAAAAAACCCCTTCCGAAGAAGGGGTCTCAATTTGGTTTACCTATGCTCGATTGTAGTGGAAGGCTATTTGCCCGAGCTGCCCTATGATTTTGACCGAGTCTTTCATTGAAAGTTTGGAACCGTCAGCATGTATCCATCGTTTTAAAGGTTGTTCACAGATTAGCTTTTTTGCACGGTCTTTTCCGTAGAATTTCTTCATTCGCATAAAGATCTCCACGTCAAACAACCAGCGGGTGATAAACTTTTTCTCAAAGATGGGGGCTACCATATCGCTTTTCATGATCTTGGCTCCACACTGAGTATCCTTAAAGGGCATTCCAAGTATCGTCTGAATGATCAAATTGATGGTCTTACTGATGATCTTTCGCGCAGATTCCTTGGTAATATCAGCACCCATTCTGCTGATTCTGGATCCACTCACAATTTTAAATTCCGAATTTTCCAGAGTTTTTACCAATTCATCGAAATCCCTGAAGTCTGTTGAAAGATCGGCATCCAGATATCCGAGATAGTCGTACTGAGGGTCCTTGGACAAATGCAGTATGCCTTGTCTAACTGCTTCAGCCTTCCCTCCATTTCGTTCACAGTTGTAGACACTAATAGTATCTTCATTCCCTTTCCGGAGTTCATTTAAAACCTCCAAAGTATTGTCTGTACTCCCGTCATTCACAAAACAAAGGTGGTATCCCAGGTTTTCCGTGGCAAATTTCTGAAATACTGCACTCGAAAGTCGTTCTTCCTCATTGTAGCATGGAATCACAATACCTACACAGTACTTTTGCAGTACCCGGTTGTTTTGTGCAGGTCTTTCGCTCACAGGGAGAGTACATATCCCGAGAATACGATCGATCCGTGCTGCCATCTCATTGAGGCTCAGGGGTTTTTTCATATAGTCGTTTATCCCTAGGTCAAATCCCTGTACAATAATATTTTCTTCTGTATTGCCGGATAAAACGAGAATAGGAGTGTCAGCGGACTTTGAAATTCTGATGTACTTTACTACTTCGAGTCCGCTCATCCCGGGCATGTTGATATCAACAATGACAAGGTCTGGCTTAAATTCATCGTAAAGCGCAATTCCTTTTTCACCGGTATCGGCAATCCTGACATCGAATCCCAATTCGGCAAGTTTTTTTTCTACAGACAGCAAGATGAGTTGCTGGTCGTCAATGGCTAAAATTTTCATAGGTTAAGTATTAAATTCTTATTTGGTTATGGGAAACCAGAATGTATTTTTCCTGATTTCTTGAACAAAAGTAGGCAGACCTGCCCTCCAAAATGAGGTGAAAGAGACGAATGACGATTTTCTGTAGGTGAGTGGAGGCCTTGTATCCGCGACTGATAATGCCCTCACACCACAATATATCTACCTTTATAATGTTATATTTTCCTACAGGAATTAGAAATGAAGCAGACAAATTTATTATTGTTGCTTGCCCTGGTAATTGGGCTTGCGTTTCATGGTTCGGCCTTGTTTTTTACACTGGAGTCGACATACGATGCGCTAATTCATTTATTTTTTGCAGATCATTACGCTACACAATGGTGGGAGCCTTGGGAATATCGATGGTACACCGGGTTTACAGTAATGGGATATCCTCCACTTGCGCACCAGATGATGGCGCTTTTTTCGTTTTTAGGAGGACTTAAGTTCGGTCTTTATACAGTAGCCCTGGCCGGGGTTGTTTTGTTTATTACCGGGGCATATCGCTTTGGGTTGCTATTGACAGGAAACAGGCGTATTGCGGGATATACGGCTTTGCTGGCCGTTGGTTCCTCCACATTTATAGAGACGCTTCACGTATTTGGGCAATTGCCCAGTATTATTGGGCTTTCGGTTTTACTGCATGCCTTACCGGAGATCTATGAATGGATGCGAACAGGCCGCCTGATAAAACTCGTGATGGCTTTATCCCTTATCGCGGTCACCGTAACCTCTCACCACGTTACTCCCATCTTCGGGATGGTATTTTTTATCTTCCCCCTGATCGGGATGGCCATTATGGATGATGCCAGGGAAGGTGTGGAAAATGCAAGGCAAATCACATTTAAGGTATTCTTGTCCTCCTTTAGAAAACTCTTTTTGCGAATCGTGAGTTTTGGAGCGGGATCTCTGGTCCTGATAATTGTATGCATTCTGCCCTATTGGATTAATACGAAACAAAATCCAATAACTCAGGTCCCCATACCACATGGTTCCAGGGATAATTTCCTGGAAGTGACCTCCTCCGGGTTGGTATTTTTTCTTATTCCATGGGGAATACTATTATTCCTTCTCCCATATCTCTTTTACAGGTTTTACAGTAAGCGATATCTATTCTTTGGGATTTCATTTAGTCTCCTGACACTGCTGGGAACAGGAGGAACAACGCCACTTCCCAGATTGCTTCTTGGGGATACCGCCTTTGATATCCTTACCCTGGACCGATTTACCCTCTGGGCTACGATAATGGCGCTACCGGTCTTTGCTGAGTTTATGTGCCACTTGGTTGAGGGTGACCTAAAGCAAAGCCTTAAAGAGCGATTTGGGTCCATCTATCACCGCCTTATTGGCGGGTTTTTAGTAGGAGGAATTCTGTTTATGGTCATTTTCACTATGAGTCTGGGATATTTCAGGCCTTCTCAGCCCCAGAAGATCAAAATGCTTCCAATCGTCAATTTCCTGAACCAGGATATGCACGATCACTGGCGATACCTCACCCTGGGATTTGGTGATCAGATGGCATGGCTTGCAGCACAAACCAACGCCATGACAGTAGATGGAAATTATCATTCGGCAAGGCGACTCCCCGAACTGACCACCAAGGCCATCGAAAGACTGGAAAATTCAAAATTCAGGGGAGTAGAAGGAATAGGATCGCTACAGCAATTTCTGACTATTCCTGAGAAATACAACCTGAAGTATATTTTCTCCAACGATAAATTTTACGATCCAATACTTTATTTCTGCGGATGGCAGCGGTTGCAGCAACTCGAAAACGGCATTATGGTTTGGGAGCGGCTAAATGTTCCCCCATTACCGGCGATAATATCCAAGGAAGATGTGCCTGTCTATCTCAAAGTTATGTGGGGCACCATACCTGTGTTGACGGTTTTAATCGCTTTTTTCCTGAATATCCACCTGCTCTGGCTAAGGGCTATAAAGCAAAGACCTCTTCGGGAGCCTGCTTATATGTATTCCTGGAAGAAGCCCAAGCAATTTCGCCCCGGCCTGATTTATTTAAACCAGGGATGGGCCTTATTGGTTTTATTGATAATGACCTATGGTGGGTATAAATTTTATGTGGAGAACAATGCTCAAAGATCCCCGGAGAATGTGGTTAAAGCATATTACGATGCCCTGGATTTTAAGGAATTTGAAAAAGCACATTCCTACCTGGCGCCCTCTTCAGGGGTATCGCTTGATCAATATATGCTGGAAGTCTCCGTTGCAGACGGCCTTTTGAGTTCCTATGCCAAACTAGACTCGATAGGAGTGGAGTTGGTTTCTTCTTCAGATCAAATGGCCCGGGCTACGGTTCATACGGTTTGGATCACTCCGTTGGAGACCATCAGGAAATCGGAATCGCAACAGCTTATTAAAAATGGAAGTAGTTGGTATCTGGTCCCCAAACCGCCACAGAAGGATACTCCGCCGGATCAACTATTGATTTCAAACGGAACGAGTTTTTACAATCACGGCAGGAGGAAAATTACCACTCAGCAGACATATAATGAAGATGTATTAGAGCAGCCTGTTCTGGAAGTTCTTTCTGCAAGCCTGGTAAAGAATGGAGATCAATACGCCATCATCGGGGAGCTGCAGAATCTCGACCGCATCCCGGCCGATGTTACCCTGCAGGCCACTTTGTACAATGAAGCAGATATCACTCTTACGGCTTACAATGCCAAGTATCACATAAAACACAAATTGATGCCAAAGGAAGTAACCTCTTTCAGGATCAATTTTGAAAAGATTGCCTGGAGAGAACAAGAGGATGAGATGCCGTCATCCTTCGATCCTGCACAATTCAGTCCTGTGAATTTACAGGAGCTGCCTCTGAAATTTAATTTGCAATGTGCCGCTAATGTGGCTATTACAGATCTCTATAAAGGAGTAGCTCTGCAACATCTGGAAATAGGTAATGATGAACTTTATGGTACGTTATTCAATTCCGGGATACAGGAGGTAACGGTTCCACAGATTCTGGTTTCCTATTACGACGATTTTCAAAATCTGATCTGGGTAGACCACAGCTTTGTACAAGAGGGGATACGCGTTCAAAGGAAGCAGAAATTTCATCATCCTATACCCGAACTGGACAAAATCAAAATCATTTCCAGGAATATGGATAATTGTTTTGTCAATGGCCTTCCCAATGCTGAGATATCCGGTAAAATATTTCAGAAAGAACGACAGGATTACAAAAAGGACTTCCTGCAAGCCGTTCCCGGGGATTCCTTCGAATTTATAAAAATAGAGCTCGACCATTTTGTCGGCAATCCCAAATAGATGAGGAAAGTAACTTACATATTGATTCTCGCTTTGATTTTGGGCTGCTCCGGAAAAGGCACCACCGAAAAGAGTCTTTCTGTGTCCCCCCTGGAAATCCCGGAAACTATCATTGCAGGTCAGGATGTTGTCTTCAGATTCAAAATAAAAGGTGAGAGTGAGCCCAAATTACTGCTCAGTAATTCCATGGGCAAAAGTATCCTTGTTGGTCGCAGGGAAGGAGAACAATTGACATTTAGGCTTCCCGCACCGTATTCAAGAAAAACAGGGCTTTGCCGGTGGTTTCTGGTAGGGGATAACACAACTTTTTTATCAGGGGAACTAAGGATCACAAATGCGCAAGCTGCTGCACTAATCGAGACTTATTTGGGTCCGGGTAACATATACGCAGGCGGGGCTGATCACAGCATGCTGGTGTCTGTCCCTGTCGATATTTACGACAATCCTCTGCAGGATTCTACGGAGATCGTTATCAATACAGAGCTTGCAGGATTCAGAAATTCTGAGCCAATTGCTACGAACAAACTTATCAGCTGGCAACGCTTCTTTTCTGCTGATGAGGCTAGCCGTATGTTTCTGTCAGTGGCCTCAGGCGAGAGCAGGTCCAAAGAATTGACAGTAGATATCCATCCTGCAATTCCAACTGATTTTAATATCTCCTATGCAAGAAATCACAATTTTGCGGACGGCAACCAGCTTGTTGCTTTCTCTACCTCGGTGCTTCGCGATGTCTATGACAATGTTGTAAGCGACGGGACCACGGTTACTTTTCTGATCACCAATGAAGTCGGGATTATCTTGAAAACACAGGGCAGTACAATCAACGGCATCGCAAAGGCCGGAATATTACACCCGGAGCGGCCAGGCAAATGGAAAGTACAGGGCATAGTAGCGGGAGCGGCGGAAAGCCCCGTTGTTACTTTTGATTTTCTTCCTGCTATCCGTTCCTTCCAATTAGATTGGGATCGAAAAGCCCAATCCATAAGGGTAGGGCCGGTCAGCGGTTTTCTGGATCAGATCCAACCTGAAGGATTAAAGATACTTGTAGATCTTTTCGATAGCCAGGGTAACATCGTTGGCAAATTCAGTGAGATTCTTTCAGAAGGAACTGCAAGTGTAAACCTTAGTTCTTTTAAACTCCTCCCCGGTTCCTACCAGGTAAAGGCAGATCTGGGAGGGACGATTCGTGAACTAAATATAGACATCAAAGATGAATAGCCGGAATAAGAATTTATACAGGGTTCTGTTGCTTCTCGCTTTTGTGGGGATCAATGCTGCTATTCTCTTCGGGATTGGAGCAGTCTGGGCCTTTATGAATTCAGGAGCAGACAAGGCGTCAATCCTCCACTTGGCTATAGAGGCAGCGGACAATTACAGACCAAAGGTAGAATGGGAGCAATTGGAAAATGAGGGAAGACCGATGGAACAACAAACCCTGATGGACATCCAAAATGATTATCTGCAGTCCTGGTATGTTAGAAATGCAGCCTTTTCCAGCAACGATTCCTACGGCCTTAAAGATTATTTTACCGATAGTATGCGTCTGAAATTAAGCCGGGTATTGGAACTGAATAAAGCCAATGGGACAACTGTAAAACAAACAACTCTGGCGCACCATCCCAAACTCGAATTTTACAGTTCGGATGGCAAGCTGATCGTCTTTACCGACAAGGCTGTTGAAGCGTATAGTCAGGTCTTACAAGACGGAAAAATAGTCCATTCGGCCCGGCTGATCAATACTTACCGTGTTCTGATGCTTTTGGAGGATGGCTTCTGGAGGATAAGGCATATGGAAGATGTTGAAATACCCAAAGAAATCAGCCAGGTAAATGGAATTGTCAGTACAGTTAATCTCAATACCCTGAAGGGGATAAACTATTACCCTGCACAAACCCCTTGGAATACTTTTGGCCTTCGCTTTGATGAAGCTGTAATTAAAGCGGACTTCCAGAAGATTGACGAAATGGGACTTAATACGCTGCGTATTTTTGTTCCGTATCATGATTTCGGAGAAGCCGAAGTGCTGGAGGAAAAGCTCAACAAATTAAAGAAGGTATTTGATCTGGCGGCTGAATCAAATCTCGAAATATTGGTGACTCTCTTCGACTTTTATGGAGATTACGATCTCACGGACTGGAACAGTACAAACAGGCATACAGAATCCATCGTGAGATCTCTTAAAGAGCATCCGGCATTATTGGGATGGGATATCAAGAATGAACCCGATCTCGATTTTGAGACCCGGGGAAAAGCTGAGGTGCTGGCCTGGCTCGAAGAAAAGGTGAGGCAAGTAAAAAAAATTGATCCCCATCACCCTGTCACCATAGGCTGGTCTTCTGTTAACGCAGCGATGAACCTGGAGGAACAGCTCGACTTTATCTCCTATCACTTCTACGACTTACCCGAATTATTTGAGCCTGCACTTTCTGAACTACGTAAGAAAATTAAAGATAAGCCTATAATGATCAGTGAATT
>JABDQM010000310.1 GCA_013042315.1 Flavobacteriaceae bacterium
CGGAAGTTAAGTTTAGCCAGGATACCGGATTTAATACCATTATAAATAAACTGGGACTAAGGCCCTGGACAGCCCAAAGTGTAGAAGATACTTTTGGTGCAGCTGAGGTTGACCTGTACAACCAGGCCATTGCTAGCGGCGGACTTTTTGATTATGAAGATATCATTTACGGAGAAACAGGATTAATTACCGATACGCGTATTAGTGCGAGTGGAGGTGATGAAAAAACCAAGTTCTATGTGGGAGCATCTTACAGGGATGAGGAAGGTATTATCAAAAACACCGGCTTTAATCGATTTTCTCTCAGAGCTAATGTTGACCATACAATTTCGAACACTTTTAGCTTTTCAGCCTCTTCCAATTATGTGAGGAGTAGCTCAAGCAGGAGTTTTACTGGAAATGAGAATGAGGGAGGTCTGAGTTATGGGTATACCCTGGCTTTTACCCGACCATGGATTAATTTGTTCCCGGATGATACCGGAGCTTATCCCGATAACCCTAACTATTCAGGAAATCCCATTTTCGTGAGGGATCAGGCCGTGAATGAGGATAAGAACAACCGTTTTATACAGGGGATTAAATTAACTACCAATCTCTTAAATACAGGAGATGACGCGGTTAAACTGATCTTTAATGGAGGGGCGGATTTTCTGGCAAACGAAACCTTTGTATACGTTCCTGAGACCCATCAGGCACAAAGAGGTAATCAGAATGGATTTATAGGAGTTGGGAAGAACAACTTTACCAATTTCAACTATCAGGGAATTGCGGTCTGGAATCGCAATGCGATGGGAGGCGATCTGGCTCTTACTTCCCAGGCAGGTATTTCCTATCTGGAACAACAAGCAGATCTGATCTTTAATCAGTCGACACAATTAATTCCAGGTCAGACCAACCTTAGTCAGGGTTCTGCTCAAGCCATCACCCAGACCACTTCAACGGTTAAGGAATTTGGATATTTTGCTCAGGTTGAAGGAAACTATCAGGATCAGTTGATCGGTACGGTAGGGTACAGATTTGACAAGTCGACCCTCAACGGAGACCCCAATAAGTTTTACGGTTTCCCAAAGGCATCGCTGGCGGTGAACCTGCATAACTTCGATTTTTGGTCAGATGGAGTTTTCCAAAGATTAAAAATTAGAGCAGCATACGGGGAAACAGGATCTTCAGGAGCTTTTGGTTCTGCATTTACAGGGCTAAATCAGGTTTCGGTAGGTGGAATTGGAGGTTCTTCAATCTCTGCATTAAAAGGGGACCCGGATATAGAACCAGAAACTTCCTCAGAATTTGAGGTAGGTTTTGACGCTGGACTCTTTAATAAGGTAAATCTGGAAGTTTCTTATTACAACAGGGTTGTAAGTGATCTTCTTTTGAGTAGGGTACTGCCCACTTCAACAGGCTTTGGTTCTGAAACGACAAATCTTGCCGACCTAAAGAACGAAGGGGTAGAAGTAGGTATTACCGTTAACCCTGTTCAGAATGAGAATTTCTTCTGGAGTTCAAATATTAACTGGTGGTTTAACCGATCTGAGATCACCAGGCTGGATGTTCCTGCCTTCCCTCAGCCTGGAGCCGGTTTCGGCCTTGGTCTGGGAACCTTCTATATTGAAGAAGGACAGCCTGTAACTCAGTTGGCAGGGAATGTTGATGGTGTTCCTACCCAGATAGGGAACGTGGAGCCTGATTTTCAGATGGGCTTTAATAATAATTTCACTATTGCCAAGCAATTTGATATTAATTTCTTGTTTCAATGGAAGAAAGGTGGTGAGAACCTTAACCTCTCTAGACTGCTTACAGATCTTGGAGGTACAAGTCCGGACCTGGATACCCCTGAAGGTATAGAACGAAACAACTCACCTATTGCTGCAGTCAGATTTGTAGAACCGGCAGGATACTTAAGACTTAGGGAAGCGGCGGTTTATTACAGATTGCCTTCAAGTGCCCTTGCCTTCTTCGGAGATGCGGTTACGGGGATTAAACTTGGCGTTTCGGGAAGAAATATTTTTACCATTACAGACTACAGCAGTTATGATCCGGAAACTTCCACTAATGGAGGTGCCGGCTTGTCTTCAGGGATAGAGGTTACACCATTCCCAAGTACCAAGCAGTTTTACTTTCATTTAAATGTTAACTTCTAAAAAAATAGCAATGAAAATCATACAGAAATATAAAGCAATAGGAGGTTTAGCACTTTTGATACTCTTTGGTGCTGTAATCACCGCTTGTTCTTTTGATGAACAAGTAGATCCCAACAGACCTAGTCTGGCCGGGGTC
>JABDQM010000311.1 GCA_013042315.1 Flavobacteriaceae bacterium
GGACATGGGTAGCAAGTGATTGTGCGGGAAATACAGAATCGCATACTCAGGTGATTACTATCCCTGCAACAGGTCCTATTACTTCCAGCGACTACGAAGAAGAGATTATGATTACCTGTGGAGAGGACATTCCTCAGGTGCCAGAACTCACCTTCATGGGCGGTTGTGGCGATTATACCGTGGTATTCAACGAAGAAACGCAATTTTCGGAGGATTCTGATGATTATATGATCATAAGAACCTGGGAGGTAACCGATGCCTGTGGCAATACGGCTTCTTTTGAGCAGCTCATTTTTGTAATGCAGCCGCAGTTGGAAACTGTGTTCATAGACATTTGTGTTGAAGATCCTTCCATAGACCTGATCAATTATTTACCATCATCGTTTGATACAAACGGGACATTTGAAATATTGACTCAAGGCATGGTGCTCAACGGCAGTATCCTTGATCCTATCGCAGTACCGGTTGGAGAATATCAGATTGCGTACAGTGCTACCGAAGGTACATGTAAGTACTATGTAGACTTTACAATAACTGTGAATGCCGACTGTGTGCCTTGTGGTATTGATGACATCGACCCGTCAAAAACAGTAACCCCTAACGGTGACGGAGTTAACGATGTGTTTGAAATTAAAGGTGTAGAATTCTGCGACTTTAACTTCGACCTGATGATCTTCAACAGATGGGGAGCAAAGGTTTATGAAACTAAGAACTATCAAAATAACTGGGGAGGTGTTTCTCCAAACAATTCCTTTGGAAATTCCGGTATGTTACCGGCGGGAACCTATTACTATATCATTAAAGTTTCCAACAGAGACTTTAGACCGGTAAATGGATATATCTATCTCGGATCGAATTAAAAGCTACACTAATGAAAACGGCAAAAAAGATCATATTTATTATCATTTTCACCCTGAGCAGCCTAATGAATGCCCAGCAATTACCGCAGTTTACGCAGTATATGTTTAATACCATTTCTGTGAATCCTGCCTACGCCGGTAGCAGGGAAACTCTGAATATAACAGCCCTGCATCGAAATCAATGGGTAGGTATCGACGGGAACCCCAGAACAAGTACATTCTCTATGCATGCTCCGCTGCGTAATGACAGGGTTGGGCTGGGTCTTTCTTATATCAGTGACCGACTGGGATTTGAAAGTACGAACTACATTTATAGCGATTTTTCATATACCGTCCCCGTAAGCAAGTCGGCTAAGTTATCCTTCGGACTCAAGGCTGGTTTTACCAATTACCAGTTGGAAACTCCCGATGGAAATGATGCATTTTTTGCTTCCAATTTTAATCAGTGGTCACCTAATTTCGGGGCCGGAGTTTACCTCAGTACTAATCGCTGGTATGTCGGAATATCCTCGCCCAGGATGTTGACAACCGACTTAAACGAAGGGGAATTTGAAGCCCTGGAAAGGCCGAGTTATTACTCAATCGCGGGCCTCGTCCTGGATCTGTCTCCGGCGGTAAAATTCAGACCTTCTGTTTTGTCAAAAATCACAAATGGTGCGCCTACAAGTATGGACGTTTCAGCACACTTTCTTTTCTATGATAAACTTTGGCTGGGTGCTTCATACAGATTTAACAATGCCGATGGATTTGGTGCCCTGCTCGATTTTCAGATCTCCAAGGATTTCAGGATAGGATATGCATATGACATGCCCACAGGTGAAATCAGGCCGTATTCTACCGGTACTCATGAGATCATTTTGATCTACGAGACATTATTTAAACAGAAAGGTCCGGCTAAATCGCCCCGATACTTCTAAAAGAAAACTCACATGAAAACTCGAACACATTTCGCAATAACACTTCTTTTTTCTCTCCTGTTTACGGTGGCTCAGGCCCAGTACGGAGCGCAAAAAAGAGCGGATTATTTATTCGGCCAGTTTCAATACAGCAAGGCCATTAATGAATATGAAAAAATGGTTGAAGGGAATTATAATTCAGATTATGCCCATCAGCGCCTCGCAGAGTGTTACCTCTTGATCCGCGATTTTAAAAAATCACTACCCCATTTCGAAAAGGTCATCAACAAAAACAGTATTCCTACAGATTACTATTTTAAATACGCCATGGCCCTCTATAGTGACGGGCAGCTAGACAAAGCTGAGACCTGGCTAAAGAAGTACAAAAAATTTAATAAAAATGATTCCAGGGTTAAACGCTTTCTCAAGGATGGTAATCTGGCCTCTGTAGTTTTTAACAGCAGGGAGCGGTATGAAATTTTTGAACTTCCGTTTAATTCTACCGAAAGTGATTTTGGATCATTTGTCCATGGAGAATACCTCTATTTCGCTTCGTCGAGAAAGGATCTGGTAGAGGGCGATGAATACGGTTGGAACGAAGAACCCTGGCTCGATATTTTCATGGTCAAAGAACATGTTAAAGACGAGGTGCCTTTAAAGATTAAAGGGGATGTCAATACAAGATTTCACGAGAGCTCACTAGTTTATTCAACGGATTATAAGAATGATACTGTAATATATTTTACCCGGAACAATTACTTCAAAAACAAAAAAGCCTATGGAGCTGAAGATGAACTCAACTTAAAAATATTCAGTGCCATAAAGGAAAAAGGTGAATGGAAAGAGAACAGAAGTTTAAAGATCAACAGTGACTACTATTCCACAGGCCACCCTTATGTGAGTCCAGGACGAACACACTTATTTTTTACCTCGGACCGACCCGGAGGATACGGGGGTACTGATATCTATTACGCTGAGATTTACGAACGCGGAGGGATTGGCAAACCAGTAAATGCCGGACCGGTTGTTAATACAGAAGGCAATGAAATGTTTCCTTTTGTCAATCATGAAGGCACCCTTTTCTTTGCCTCTGACGGCCATGTAGGCTTCGGACAACTCGATATATTCTCTACGATCACAAATGAAAATAACGATATCGTTGATGTCGTCAATTTAGGTACACCGGTAAATTCGCCCAGTGATGATTTTGCCTTTTTTGCCCACGAAGATGGCATCCATGGCTATTTCAGTTCTAACCGTGAAGGAGGAATGGGAAGTGATGATATCTACCGTTTTAAATTTACCCCTGAACTTTCATTGGAAGGCTATGTCACCGACGGAGTAAATTTAAAACCTCTCGACAGTGTAAAAATCAATTTGTTCAATCAGAAAGACGGATCTCTGGAAGGAGAAGCCCTAACAGATGCTAATGGTTATTACAGAATGTATATCAACAGAGATCGAAACTACGTGATTGAAGCCTCGAGAAAAACTCATCCAAGCAAGAACGTGTATTTCAATACCTATACCACTCCTTTAACCACAAAGATCATTGCTCAGAATATCACACTGGATCCGGTTATGGATGTTAAACTGCTGGCAAATCTCAACAAGATCTATTTCGATTTTGACAAGAGTAATATACGTCCTGATGCCGCCAGAGAATTGGATAAGGTTGTTAAACTCATGACGGTCACTTATCCGGAGATGATCATTCATCTGGAGGCGCATACTGATCCCATAGGAAGTCATGCCTATAACGACAATCTCTCTGAACGCAGAGCCAAGTCAACCTATGACTACCTCATAGAACACGGAGTGCCCAAGGACCATATCCTATCGTACAAAGGATTTGGTAAAAGACAACTCATCAACCATTGCACCGGTAGGGAGAATTGTACAGATGAAGAACTCGAACTCAACCGAAGAACTGAATTCCCTATAGTTCAAATCAAAAATCCAAAGGATGTATATGTAAAAAATAAATAACAGTTAACCAGACTAACTACTAACTCAAGATCCCGGGCGGTACGCTGCCCGGGATCTACTTTTTTATGAAGAACATGAAATAATTCAGAATAAAAGATCAAACCCATTATCTTTGAAAAAAAAATATGAGAATTAAATTCTTTATTCTTCCCGCCTTACTTCTCTTCGTTGTCGCCTGCAAATCCGACAAAAAAGTAACACCTGTAATTGAGGAGACAATAATCGAGAAAGTGGCTAAAGCCCATGGTATTGAAGAATGGAAAGGCGTAAAGGAAATCCGATTTACCTTTAACGTAGATCGCGATACCATGCATTTTGAACGCCAATGGAAATGGGATACAAAAAGTCACGAGGTACAAGGTATTTCAAGAGGCGATACCATCCTTTATAACAGAAAAGCCATCGACAGCCTTTCTCAAAATGCAGACGCCGCTTTTATCAATGATAAATACTGGTTGTTGGCCCCGATCAATATCTTCTGGGATCAAAAAAACCTGACATACACTTTTGAAGAAAATGCCCTTGCTCCTATCAGTAATGATTCCCTCTCGAAACTCACGGTTGTTTACGGAAGTGATGGAGGATATACTCCGGGAGACGCTTATGATTTCTACCTGGGTGAGGATTATCAGATCAGGGAGTGGGTTTTCAGAAAGAGTAACAGTCCTGAACCATCGAGCACTACGACATGGGAGGATTATGTTGACCTGAATGGATTGAAAATATCCAGGATGCACAAAAATAAGGAAGGCAATTTTTCACTGTATTTTACAAACGTGGAGGTGATGAACTAATTCTGGGGTTTTTGCACCCTTTTTCTTCTTAAAAGTAGCGTAGTTCCCAGCACCGCGATTACCCCAGCCAGAAGAACCATAAAACTGGTGTTCAGTGAAAACTTTTCGGCCAGGAAACCCAGAATTACAGGGCCTATTAAAAATCCGGAATAACCAGTACCTGCAATAAATGCAACCCCTTGAGAAGATTCTACTCCCTTTACATT
>JABDQM010000314.1 GCA_013042315.1 Flavobacteriaceae bacterium
AGCTAAAATAAAGAGATATTGGCGAAGAAAAAAAGAATTGTAACAAAATTCGATATAGGTCGTCTAGCTATTGTAACACGGCAGGAAAATGCTCAATACAACAACCGATCAACCCATAATGACACAAAGTGAGTTTTTAAATGTGGTGATGCCCTTTAAAGACAAGCTATACAGGCTTGCCAAGAGGTTGCTGGTGTCTTCGGAAGAGGCTGAAGATGCAACTCAGGAGATACTGTTGAAATTGTGGTCAAAGAAAAAGAGGATTGGAACCTATCGCAATGTAGAGGCTTTTGCGATGACGATGACAAAGAATTTTTGTCTCGACCGGCTGAAATCGAAACAATCGGCCAATCTGAAACTAGTACACAGTAATTATGCCGACAATAGTAGCTCATTGCAAAATGAGGTGGAAGCACACGACAGTGTGGAATGGGTGGGTAAGATCATGGAGACCTTGCCTGATCAGCAGAAAATGGTGCTGCAACTGAGGGATATTGAAGCCTACAGTTATGAAGAGATATCTGAAATGCTGGATATGAAACCAACGGCAGTGAGAGTGGCTCTTTCCAGAGCACGAAAAGCCGTGAGAGAAAAATTAGTAGAAAAACACAGCTATGGAATTAGTTAGAATAGAAAAGTTAATAGAGAAGTATTTCGAGGCCCGGACCACGGAAGCCGAGGAGCAGGAATTAAGGGAGTATTTTACCGGAGAAGGCGTAGAGCCCCATTTGGAACAATATCGCCCGATGTTCGCATATTTCTCACATGCCAAACAAGAGCGATATACGCAGCAGGTTCCATTAAAACCTAGAAGAAACGTATATAAGTGGATTTCCGTTGCAGCGGTAGTCGTTTTAGTAGCTGGCATATTTTTTGGAAGGCAGTATCAGGAACAAAAAGAAGCTGAATACGCCTATCTCCAGACGAAAAAGGCCCTGGGGTTACTGGCCGCTAATCTGGACCGTGGTACACAAAAAGTGGCCTATTTACATGAATTTGAAGAAACAAAAGAAAAAATTTACAAAAACAATTAAAAAACAACAGAATGAAAAAGTATGTCTTAATAATCGCTTTAGCCCTATTACCCTTTGCTGGCTTCTCCCAGTCGATCTTTGATAAATTTGAAGATATGGATGAGGTAAGTTCGGTGATCGTCAACAAAAATATGTTCGACCTCCTGGTAAAAATGGATGTTAATGTGGATGAACCCGAAGCCAGGGAGGCCATGGAGATTGCAAAAAGTCTGAATGGCTTAAAGGTCTTTGTTACCGAAAATAAGGGAATATCTGCCGATATGAAGTCTACCGTAGACCGCTATCTGAAAAATGCCTCCCTTGAAGAACTCATGAGAGTAAAGGACAAAGACGCCAATGTGAAGTTCTATATTCGCAAGGGGAAGGACGAGGACCACGTAAGTGAACTCCTGATGTTCGTTACCGGTATAAAAAATGCCGATGTTGAAATTAACGACCGCAAGATCGAAACGGTATTACTCACCCTCACTGGAGACATTGATCTTACGAAAATTGGGGCGTTAACCAAGAAAATGAACCTGCCTGAGGAGTTGAATCAGATAGAGAAACAAAAGAAATAACCTAGAGAGTAAAGCTGCGGGCCTGCTGATAGTGCAGGTCTGCATCTTTGTTCCAATAAAGAAGCAATAGTACCATGAAAAAATTATATGCAATCCTTCCGATTATTGGCCTGATCCTGTTATTGGGTTGTTCTTCAACTCAAAGCCTACAGGAGTATTACGTAGACAGTGCTGAGAATCCAAATTTTATTTCTCTTGACCTGCCTGCGAGTATTTTAAACCTCGATGAAGTGGATCTTTCCGAAGAACAACGCACTGCAGTGGAATCCTTGAGGAAACTGAACATTCTGGCCTTTAGAAAGACAGCTTCCAATGCATCTGAATATGAAGTGGAAAAAGGGAAGGTAAATGCCATCCTGAAAAATTCAGAGTTTAAAGAATTGATGAAGCTGAACTCTTCTTATGGGAAGGGATTTGTAAAATACCTGGGACAAGATGATGCCATAGATGAAGTTATCATTTATGGAAACAGTAACGAGAAGGGATTTGCCCTGGTTCGTGTTCTGGGAAATGATATGAATCCGGCCCATCTGGTTCAATTAATGCAGGCCATCCAGAAATCTGACTACAAGGGAGAAGGACTTGGAGAAATAGGGGAGTTTCTAAAAGGCTAAGATTCTCTTGCCAAAATATTATAAACCTGTCTGCAATCGCAGCCAGGTTTTTCTTTTTTAGGGCCTAAATACCGGTATAATTCCCCGGGTTGATTTCCCTAAGTTCAGCTTTGATCTCTTTAGATACATCAAGAGTGTCAATAAATCTGGCGATAGATCCTGCCGTTATGGCCTCATTGGTCCTTGTAAGCCCTTTCAGTGCTTCATAGGGGTTGGGATAACCTTCGCGTCTCAGGATCGTCTGAATGGCCTCTGCCACCACTGCCCAGTTGTTTTCCAGGTCTGATTCAATCTTCTCCGCATTGAGCAACAGTTTTCCAAACCCTTTTAAGGTGGATTGCATTGCGATCAGCGTATGGGCAAAAGGAACGCCGATATTCCTTAAAACTGTACTATCTGTTAAATCGCGTTGCAGCCTGGAAACCGGTAATTTGGAAGAGAGATGTTCAAAAATCGCATTTGCCAGCCCTAAATTCCCCTCCGCATTTTCAAAGTCGATCGGATTTACCTTATGAGGCATAGCCGATGAGCCTACTTCCCCTTCTTTGATCTTCTGTTTAAAGTAATCCATGGAAATATAGGTCCAGAGGTCCCTGTTGAGGTCGATCAGAATCGTATTGATCCGTTTCAGGCAATCGAACAAAGAAGCCATATGATCATAATGTTCAATCTGAGTGGTGGGAAAAGAATGGTGGAGTCCTAAATTACCTTCCACAAAGGATTTTCCAAAGGCTCTCCAGTCCATATTAGGATAGGCTACCTTAAGTGCATTGAAATTACCGGTAGCGCCTCCAAATTTGCTTGCGTGTGGAATCATCTCCAGAAACTTTAATTGCTCTCTTAGACGTGTCGCAAAGACTACAAATTCTTTTCCTAGTCGGGTTGGAGAAGCTGCCTGCCCATGGGTACGGGCCAACATGGGAACCGTTGCCCATTCCTGTGCTTTGTGCTCAATTGCGTCGAGAAGCTCGCTTAATTGAGGCATATACACTTCTTTTACTGCTTCCTTCAGCGATAGGGGAATAGCTGTATTGTTGATGTCCTGGGAGGTCAGTCCAAAATGAATAAATTCTTTGTATTCAGACAAACCAAGGGAATCGAATTTTGATTTGATAAAATATTCGACTGCCTTTACATCGTGGTTTGTGGTGCGTTCTATCTCTTTGATCTCAAGAGCATCCTCCGTATTAAATGAGCTGTAAATTTCTCTGAGTTCTTCCCACTTTGAGGGAGCTAAAGATTGCAATTGGGGCAGGGGAATACGGGTAAGGGCGATAAAATATTCTATCTCAACGCGTACGCGGTATTTCATCAGGGCTTCCTCTGAAAAATATGAAATCAGGGGGAGTACTTTATTTTTAT
>JABDQM010000326.1 GCA_013042315.1 Flavobacteriaceae bacterium
TTGTTGATCCTCATCTGGATGGTTCAGCTTATTGTGTATCCGAGCTTTCTTTTTTATTCGGAAGAGGCCCTTATCTCCTGGCATAAGAAATACACTCCCAGGATATCGATTATCGTCATTCCGCTGATGCTCGGACAATTAATGCTTTACGGTTCTCTACTCCAAAGTGAGAAAACACTATTTAGTATTGCCTGCTTCGTCCTGGTACTGATGGTATGGCTACTAACGTTTACCATTTTCGTTCCCAGGCACAAGTCAATTACAGCAGGTAATTTCTCTAGAAACACCCTGGTGGAATTAGCCAATTTGAATTGGTTGAGGACAATACTGTGGTCAGCGATATTTATTTGGAACTACTTTACCCTCGTTAACTAATCTCCAATAAAGAATCCAGGAGCTAGAATTCCTGCGCCTTCTTCCGGATGTCTTTTGAGGTAAGAAGCAACAAATGGGCAGAGTGGGGCCAGCTTTACCTCAAGTGACCGTACATGCGCAAAGACTTTCTTCATTAGGGCAGTTCCCACACCTTTGCCTTCGAGTTGTTTCGGAACCTCAGTGTGAGTGAGATAAATGATTCCCTGTACGTTTTGGATATATTCAACGTATGCTACTCCCTGCGGGAGTTGGAGTTCAAATCTTTTTTGGTTGCCTACTGTAGTAAGAACAAGCTCGTAGTCTTCGGGATTATCCATCAAACCCTCGTGATCTGAGCACCAATGGCCCGTAAACGGGTATCTATGGCCTCATATCCCCTGTCAATTTGTTCAATATTATGTATGGTGGAAGTACCCTTAGCTGATAGTGCAGCAATTAGTAGAGACACCCCTGCTCTGATGTCGGGAGATACCATCACGGTGGATTTAAGGGTCGATTTAAAATCGTGCCCGATCACCGTAGCCCTGTGCGGATCGCACAAAATAATCTTGGCTCCCATGTCGATAAGTTTATCGACAAAGAATAATCGGCTCTCAAACATTTTCTGATGGATGAGCACTTCCCCTTTAGCCTGTGTGGCAACAACCAATATAATGCTCAGAAGATCAGGAGTTAAACCAGGCCAGGGAGCGTCTGCTACCGTTAAAATGGATCCGTCGATATAGTTGTGTATTTTATATCCCTTGGTATGAGCCGGAATAAAGATATCGTCTCCTTTTTTTTCAATCGTAATACCCAATTTACCGAATACTGTGGTAATCTGACCGAGATTTTCCCAGCTGACATTCTTAATCGTGAGTTCGCTCTTGGTCATCGCTGCAAGGCCTATCCAACTGCCTATTTCGATCATATCGGGAAGCATGGTATGGCTAGTTCCCTTCAGGGACTCAACCCCTTCTATGGTGAGTAAATTGGAACCAATACCACTGATCTTGGCCCCCATGCGGTTCAGCATCTTACAAAGCTGCTGCAAATAAGGTTCACAAGCCGCGTTGTAAATCGTAGTTGTTCCTTCTGCCAGTACGGCTGCCATAAGGATATTCGCGGTACCGGTAACCGAAGCCTCGTCAAGGAGCATATAGGTACCCTTGAGTCTTTTAGCTTCAACCCCATAGAAATGTTCTTCTTTATTATATCTGAAATTGGCCCCGAGCTTAATAAAACCCTCAAAATGAGTGTCGAGTCGCCTGCGGCCTATTTTGTCTCCGCCCGGTTTGGGAATATACCCCTTGCCAAATCTTGCAAGCAGCGGTCCTACGAGCATTATGGAGCCTCTAAGGCCCCTTCCATCCTGCTTAAACTGGTCTGATTGAAGATAGTCCAGGTTGACATCATCGGCCATAAAGGTGTAAGAACCTTTTCCCTTCTTCCTTATTTTAACTCCGAGATCCTCTAGAAGCGTAATGAGTTTATTGACATCGACAATGTCCGGAATGTTTTGAATGCTAACTTCTTCGGGCGTAAGTAGTACAGCGCATAAGATTTGAAGCGCTTCATTTTTTGCTCCCTGTGGCGTGATGCTTCCGTGTAGTTGGTGTCCGCCTTCTATTTTAAATGTCCCCATGAATTACGCGGAAATTAATAGCGTTTTTTACCTCGGTTACCGCGTTGTCCTTTTTTGTTGGAACCGCTGGGCCTGTTGCTCTTGGTTACTCTTTGTTTCAAAAATTGTACACTATCTGTGAGATTTTCCCCGTCAGACGCCAGGTCGATTTTTCCATCACTTAACTCGTACAAATGCTTAAAGATGGCTTTGTCATCAACCGTGTCTTTATTCCAATTGAGGTAACACTTTTTCATGTGGTTAGCAATAGCGTACTCCAGGCCATCGCGTTTATCGCCCTTTTCCCACTGAATGGCAACATCTATCATCCTTTTGATATTGTTTCCGTAGAATCTGTATTTAGGAAAATTCTGAGGATACTCCAGAGGTTCTGGTCTTGCTTGCAGCATCTCCTGACTCGTAATGGGAAAGGGTGAGTCTACATCGAGTTTAAAATCGGACATGATAAAGAGCTGATCCCATAATTTATGCTGAAAATCGGGCACATCCCTGAGATGTGGCTGAAGGTTCCCCATCACCGATATGATCGAATTGGCTACGCGGTTGCGCTCCTCCCGATCTTCTATCGACACGGCGTAATCGACCATTTTCTGGAAATGGCGGCCGTATTCAGGAATAATGAGATATGGGCGTTCTGTATTGTATTCTAGAGTTTCTACTGAATTCAAAGTGCTGTATTTAAGTTGATGAACAAGCTCGGAAGTAAAAATAATTCGGCTGCAAATTACTAAAATTATGGCAGACTACCTATCTATAAGGAGATAACACCTTCTACTTTGGCTACTTCCTTGTAATATCTGATCACCGCATCGGGGTCGGCAAGATTAACCGTGACCGAGAGGCTAGTGTATTTTCCTTTGCTCGATTTTCTGGATTCGATTACCGCTCCACTATTGTCAAAGATGCGTTCAATTGACTTGATCTTAGAAGGATCCGTAGGGACGATAAACTTGTACAAATAATCCGATGGCCAGGGACTCGTGCGTAGAAGTTCTTCCTTTAACCGCTTGTAAAATTCATCGGAGCTGTCGTTATTCATGCAATTCCTTTTTACAAATATAAAGGGAATCCACCTATTTTACCACCATGATTGTATTGTTTACTTTTGTTTAGAAGATCGGAAATGATGCCAAAAAGAATTGTAATTACGGGCGGACCGGGAACCGGTAAGACCTCCATAATACGCCTGCTTGAGAAGAAGGGATTTTTTTGCTTCCACGAAGTTGTAAGGGATTTTACCACTGAGGCAAAGCAATTTACTGATTCGGAAAACTTGCATTCCAACCCCCTGACCTTTGTAGACGATCCTTTTCGTTTTAACAAACACATTCTCGAAGCCCGTCTTTCACATTTTAAAGCAGGCGATGAACTGTTGTGCGATGTGGCTTTTTACGACCGTGGTCTTCCCGATGTGCTGGCTTATATGAACTATTTCGATCAATCTTATCCCGATGAGTTTATCAGCTATTGCAGAGAGCACAGATATGATCAACTGGTGATGTTACCCCCGTGGGAAGACATTTATACCAGAGACGACGAGCGACTCGAGACATTTGAACAGGCCATAGAGATTCACGAGGAACTACGTACAATGTATAAGGAGTTAAATTATAATTCCCTTGAAGTCCCTATTGGAAGTATTGAAGAAAGGGCTTCATTTATTATCGATCATGTGATTCCTGCTTCGTGAAAAATTCACCTACTGAAATATTATCCGAGTACTGGGGCCACAAGGCCTTCAGAGGATCACAGGAAGAGATTATCTCCGCTGTGCTGGAGGGCAAGGACGTGCTGGCCTTATTGCCTACAGGGGGCGGTAAATCAGTTTGTTATCAAATCCCCGGCCTGATGCTTGAGGGAATCTGCATTGTAGTCTCCCCACTCGTTGCCCTTATACGAGATCAGGTAAGCAGTTTACGGGCAAAAGGTATAAAGGCGGTCGCCTTGACCGGTGGAATTTCTTTTGAAGAAACTATCACCTTATTAGATAATTGCCTGTATGGAGGATATCAATTCCTTTACCTTTCTCCTGAACGGTTACAGCAGGAACTCATCCGGGAGCGAATCAGCGAGATGAATCCGAGCCTATTTGCCATAGACGAGGCACATTGTATCTCTCAATGGGGAATCGATTTCAGACCTGCTTATCTCAAGTGTTCAATACTTCGCGAGTTACACCCCAATGTGCCCTTCATCGCCTTAACCGCCACCGCGACAGCAAGAGTAGCCGACGATATCACTGAAAACCTAAGAATGTCCGCTCCTTTGGTTGTCAGGGATTCATTTGAAAGGAAAAATTTAGTGTACAGCGTCATTAAGCAAGAAAACAAGAATCAGCAGCTGATACAGCTCTGTAAAAAAGATTCGCCATCTGGAATTGTCTACGTAAGGAGTCGGCGTAGAACTGAAGAGCTTTCCCGATTACTTGCAGATCAAGGGATCAGAGCCAGGGCTTTTCATGGAGGAATGACAAGGAATGAGAAAGAATATAACCTAAAGGCATGGAAGGAAGATAAAATAAGCTTCATGGTAGCGACCAGCGCATTTGGGATGGGCATTGACAAGGCTGATGTTCGGAAAGTGATCCATTTTGAACTACCGGAAAGTATTGAGAGTTACTTTCAGGAGGCCGGAAGAGCCGGAAGGGACGGACAAAGTGCGGATGCGGTTTTATTGGTGAATCCGGAAGATGAAGGTCGACTCATAAAACAATTTATATCAGTACTTCCTGATGTTGCCTTTATAAAACTTTTGTACAACAAACTGAATAATTATTTCCAGATCGCATATGGAACTGAAGAAAATCGTGATTTTCCTTTTAATTTCAATGATTTCTGTGAAGCCTATGGCCTAAATCCTTCCCTGACATACAATGGGCTTCGCCTCTTAGATCAGAATTCAGTCATTTCCCTCACTCAGCATTTTTCTCAAAAGACATCCGTTCAATTCACGGCATCCAAGATTGCGATTTTTAATTACCTGGATGCCAATCCGAAGCATAGGAACATCCTCCAGACTCTCCTGAGGACTTACGGTGGAGTTTTTGAGTTTGAAACGAAGATAAATCCCGTTTTAGTGGCAAAAAAAGCAGGAGTAATAGAAGATCAAGTGATCGCCAGCCTTAAGAAAGCGGAAATGGATGGCATGCTGGAATTCCACAACGAACAACAGGATATGCGGATTACGTTTTTAGTGCCCCGCGAGGACGATCGTACAATCAATACCTTTTCAAATAAAATTAAAGACCTCAACAAGGTCAAGATCACAAATGTTCAGGCGGTGCTCGACTATGTTAAAAATGACACCCAATGCAGGTCTAACCAGCTTCTGTCTTATTTTGGAGAGCAAGCTAGCGCACGGTGTGGGGCCTGTGATGTTTGCCTCAAGGCCTCACCGGTAACAGGCAAGGAACTCAAAGCACTGGACAGGGATATCCTTAAAATGATTGAAGGCAAAGCCTTATCGCCTCAAATTCTGATAAATTCCCTCGGAAAGGATAAAGAAATAGTATTAAAGGAATTGCGCTACCTTATGGAAGAAGGTAAGATCGTCCTTACTAGTAATAACAAATACACACTTACAAAATGAGATCGTTGAGAATTGTATTTATGGGTACCCCTGATTTTGCGGTAGCTACCTTGGCGGCCCTGGTTGAAAGCGATTACTCGGTGGTTGGCGTGATCACTGCCCCCGACAGACCGGCAGGAAGAGGACGATCACTGAGGGAATCCGCAGTTAAGAAATATGCCGTGGAGCAGGGCATAGTAGTTTTGCAGCCTACAAATCTAAAGAATACCGACTTTCTGGAGGAATTAAAGGCCCTCAAAGCAAATTTACAGATTGTGGTGGCCTTCAGGATGTTACCAAAGGTAGTTTGGGCCATGCCTGAATACGGGACATTTAACCTTCACGCATCCCTCCTGCCCGATTACCGGGGTGCCGCCCCCATCAATTGGGCTCTTATAAACGGGGAATCCAAAACAGGAGTGACCACGTTTTTTATAGATGAAAAAATAGACACCGGAGCCATTATTATGCAATTCGAATGTGAAATTAATGATGACGACAACGCAGGTGCTCTGCACGACCGCTTAATGCAAGCAGGGGCTGAGTTGGTTTTGGCTACCGTAGATAAGATTGCAGAAGATGAAGTAAAGACTTATACCCAGAAAGATCTTAAAACCGTACATGCGGCTCCCAAGCTCACTAAAGAGAATTGTCAGATTCAATGGGATCAACCTCTCAAATCCATCTACAACCATATCCGGGGCCTGAGCCCCTACCCTACTGCATGGACCAACCTGGTCAATGGAGAGGATGAAATTTATTTAAAGGTCTATGCTGCCGACTATGTTGAGGAAGAACATTCTACGTTGCCGGGGAAAGTATTGAATGAAAAAAGCAAGATCAGAATAGCGGCAAAAGGTGGATATCTGGATTTGACAGAAATACAATTGCCGGGGAAAAGAAAAATGACGGCCAAAGAAGTATTAAACGGTTTAAAATTAGATGATAATGCTCATCTTGTCTGAAGTACCGTTATTATTGACCTCAAAGAATCCATGAAAAAATTCCCACTTTATCAACAAACCCTTGAAGTTATTAACAAAAACCCTGATTTCCCTTGATTTTACTTGCGTTAACGGCAAATCCGTATAAATTTGTTTGAGCTTTAAAATGTTTAACAACAATTAATTTACTTAAATTATGAACAAAACAGAATTAATCGATGCTATGGCAGCTGACGCTGGCATCACAAAAGCAGCCGCTAAGAAATCTTTGGAATCCTTTTTAGGAAATGTAGAAAGTTCCCTCAAAAAAGGTAACAGAGTATCTTTGGTTGGGTTTGGATCATGGTCAGTATCTAGAAGAAGTGCTAGAGAAGGAAGAAACCCTTCTACTGGAAAAACAATCCAAATTAAGGCAAAAAACGTAGTTAAATTCAAGGCAGGTTCTGATTTGAGCGGCGCTGTTAACTAGTTTTTGTTCTGTACAATATACTTAAAGCACCTCCCTCACGAGGTGCTTTTTTTGTTGAGGCATTTTTTGTTATTCGATAGTTTTATTTTACTTTAGAAAAAAGGAACTTCCCAAATGACGAGTTTAAAACCTAAGAAAGGAAAGCTTTTAATCGCAGAGCCTTCATTGACAGGGGATGTTTCCTTCAATAGATCTGTGGTCCTGATTGCCGAACACAACGAAGAAGGTTCGGTCGGTTTTATTCTCAACAAACCCCTTGATTACGACATTAGTGAACTGATCAATGAGATCATGGTGCCTTTTCCCGTTTTTAATGGAGGGCCTGTAGAACAGGACAATCTTTATTTTATCCACAAGGTTCCGCATCTGATCAATGACAGCGTTGAGATTTCCGATGGAATTTATTGGGGAGGCGATTTCGATACCACGATCAGCCTGATCAACACAGGCGAAATTACTCCTAAAGATATCAGGTTCTTTCTCGGTTATTCCGGATGGTCTTCCCTGCAGCTCGACCAGGAACTGGTTTCCAAATCGTGGATCGTGGTCAGGAATCATTACGAGAGCGAGATCATTGAAAAATCTGCCATTTCCTTTTGGAAGGAAAAGATGATGGAGCTCGGTGGCGATTACCTACTCTGGTCTAATGCTCCCGAAAACCCCAGTCTTAACTGAGTCGGGCCACTGCATTGAGTTTTCCCAAAACACTTTTTGCCACTTCTTTTTGATAGGTTGCCTTTCTGTAATGGGTGATCGACTGTATCCCGTCGGCAGTATTACTTATAAATAGCTCATCTGCCTTTTGCAACTCAAAAGGGGAAATTGAACTTTCTTCTAATTGATATTCCGGAGTTTTCCGGAGAAGTTCAATGATTTTCTTTCTTACCACACCATTTTTACAGCCGTCGGACAAGGGTGGCGTTTTGATCGATTCTCCACTGACCAGAAATAAATTTCCCTTCAAGGTTTGAACTACATTTTTTTGATCGTTGAGTAGAATACAGTCGTCAAAGCCATTTTCTCTGGCGTAAACACTCCCGATGGTCTGCAGTACC
>JABDQM010000327.1 GCA_013042315.1 Flavobacteriaceae bacterium
ATTCAGCCGGTGGCAGTTCAGGGGACAAAGATTGCTCTGCGGTGTCTGTCGATTTTTCACAAGACCCGGCAATAAAGGCAATCATCATTAGGAACAAGCCTGTACGTTTCAATTTTTTCATGGGGTATTTTTTATCCAGATTATACGTACGTTATAACGCTCGTAATCCGATAAAAGTATGCACTGAATTAGTTTTCAGAGATTCTTAAAAGCCTGTAAAGGCCCAAAGAGTATATCCCCCTCGTCTTAACGTTCCTCAGGGAAGAATGACTATATCAATAAAAATTGATACTAAGGCCTAGTATTTCGCACTTCTGCCCTTGGCCTGGGTATCCAGAATGAATGTCGGAAGGTCGTCATTGGCCTGTTTGAGGTCTTCCCTTCGCAAGTACATCATATGGCCGCTGCGATATCCCTTAAATTGAAACCGATCTTTCATGCGTCCACTGGGATCCACTTGCCACATGGTGTATTTAGCATTGAAATAGGTGGTGGCACCGTCGTAATATCCGCTTTGAATCAAGACGTTTAAATACGGATTTTGGGCCATGGCTTGCCTCAGGTTTTCCCGGGTATTATCATCGTCATTATCCCATGGCCTAACGGGGCCGAACATATTGTATTTCATGTCGGTTTTAAAGTTGAGTTCTTCCTGCAAATAGTAGTTTATGGCAGGGGTAAAGCTGTGTAACCAGGAGGTGATTTCCGAATTGTAATCGGGGCGCTCTCCGGCTATTTCGCGATCTATACCCAGATAACGGCTATCTAATCTGCCCACCGTATAACCTCTGTCTCTTAAGAGTGCTTTCCAGAAGTAGGAGGTCGGAATTGAAAGATTTCTCGACAAGATCTCTTCTTTGCTTAGACCCGAGTAGTAGGCCATTCGCTCAGCCACCTCATTGCGTTCTGCCTCGCTTATAAATCCACCTTTAGCCAAAGCCGGAATAAGGGTGTTGATGGTATACTCTTCAGACTCGGGTAAGACCTCAAGAAGGTCTTTGCTTTGCAATGCAGGGGGCAGTGCTTTATGGTGCCAAGCTGCCGCTGTATAATACGGTAGGTTTAATGCTTCACTTACAGGTCCACCTACCCTGATGACTTTATAGTCGGCCGGACTCACCATAATGACTCCATTGAGGTACATCCATTGCTGATTTTGCAGGGCGAGGGATAATCCCATGACTCGCGTACCTCCATAACTTTCACCCACTATGTATTTAGGGGATCTCCAACGGTTATGCCTCGTCACAAAGGTATTCAGCCATTCTGCCAGATATTTAATATCTGCGTTTATTCCAAAGAATTTACTACGGTCTACTTTTTCACCGGTTTCGGGAATGGTTCGCGAATACCCTGTATTGGCCGGATTTACGTAAACGATGTCGGTAACGTCCAGAACGGAATAAGGGTTGGCACTTACACCATAAGGTTGAACAGGATAGCCTTCGTCATCAATATTGAGTACCCTTGGTCCGGTATAAGCAAGGTGCATCCAAACTGAGCCTGAGCCGGGACCGCCGTTGAACGAGATCAACAAAGGCCTCGATTTTCTGTCTTTTACGCCATTGCGAGTATAATAGGTATAATGCAGAGCTGCAATCGGGTCTCCGGAATCATCCCATACAGGTTGAGTACCTGTTTCTGCAGTGTAATTAAAACTCGTTCCGTTTACCGTAACACTGTGTTGTGTGACAACAGTAGTATCAACCGGAATCGACCTGTTTTGCGAAAAGGAATATGAAATTAGAAAAAAAGCAAGCAAGCAAAGCGTAGAGTATTTTTTCATCAGAGGTATATTTTAGTGAGCTAAAAATAGGAAATATTGTCGAGTCAACTAAATAGCTCTCGACTAAAAGGAGTGAAGAGTTTTTTGTACTTTATAACTATTGAAATCATCCATAAACCTATTCAAAAACTAAGGCATGGAAAAAATTACGAGAAGATATTTTAGTCGCAGGTTATCAGAAGGCCTTTTGGGAACTGCAGTCCTGGCACACTCCCCACTGGCGTGTGCAATAAGCGGCAAAGAAGGACAAGGTCGCTCCCTGGGAATTGCCCTGGTTGGACTTGGAAGTTACAGTACCTATCAGCTGGCTCCGGCCTTGCAAAGGACGAAGCACTGTCACTTGGCGGGAATCGTAACGGGTACTAAGCGCAAAGAGCAAGTATGGTCTTCTAAATACGATATCAAAGCAAAAAATATCTACAATTACCAGAACTTCGATGCCATAGCGGAAAATGAGGATATTGATATCGTCTATGTGGTACTTCCTAACAGTATGCATGCAGAATTCTCTATACGGGCTGCCAAAGCCGGGAAACATGTCATATGCGAAAAACCCATGGCCATTTCTGTAGCCGAATGTGATGCGATCATAGAGGCTTGCAAAAATGCGGGAGTAAAACTGGGGATGGGCTATCGCCTGCATTCCGAACCCTATACTCAAGAGATCAAAAGATTTGTAAAGGAGAAAACCTATGGAGAGGTCTCTTATATTACAGCTGAGGCCGCATATCGTTCTAATGGAAATCCTGCTCAGTGGAGGCTTAACAAGGCTTTATCCGGGGGTGGAGCCCTTGTAAATATGGGGGTTTACAGTATACAAAGTACAATATACGGAACAGGAGAAAACCCTGTAAGTGTAACCGCTCAGGAATTCAGTACCCGACCCGAATATTTCAAGGAAACCGATGAGACCATAACTGCTCAGTTTGAATTTCCCAGCGGGGCCACGGGAAGTATATTTACCTCTCACAACGCCAATGCCAATAGCTTATACGCATCTTGCACCAAGGGCTGGTTTTCTTTGAAACCTGCCAACAATTACGGACCTCTTGCAGGGGAAACGTCGCGTGGACCTATTCAGTTTCCTCATGAATCTCAACAGAAATTGCAAATGGACGATTTCGCCAGTCATATTTTGTACGGGACAGAAAACAGGGCGCCGGGGGAGATGGGCAAGCGAGATATGATTATCGTTGAAGCGATCTATAAATCTATTGCTGAAGGGAATAGTAAAATAGCTCTTGAACTCGGGAAGATGGGACTAGTTTAATCCCTGTATCATATTAATATTTGTGAAGTAACCAGTATTCCGCCCTTTTAACTGTATCGAAGACTTTGAGTCGAGCCGACCGATTTGTAGCGACGTCAACCAGGAAGTCGGACAAAGATTCCCTTTTCCAGATCAAGGCCAGCATTACTCTTTTACCCAATACTTTAGCGATCTTTTCGCCCAGAAAGAAGAGTTCTATCAGTGCAATTTCCTCCGATTTAACAGAGCTGAGGTCTACGAGAACCTTGTCGCATTCGTATTCCTTACACGTTTTTAAAATCTGATGGGGATATTCCAGGAACTCCCAGTAATCGTAATTGCCCTCCACAATTATGACTAGGTGATCCTCTTTATTTTCTACTGAATAACTACTTACCATTCCCTTCTAAAATTTCTCTCGGGTGACAGTAACTAGTTAGGTTGTTATTTAAAGATAGGAAATTTCCCTCAGGAACTCTTGACCTAACCCTCAATTATCATTAATTTAACAAATAACTAAAACTGTTGTGTATTTGATTATTGAAGATAATTTATACTGCATAATATTCTGTATTCTAACAGAATCTTAATGATTTCTTTAAATAGTAGTAATTTATTAAAGCTCGCTTAACACAGTTTTTATAATTAGGTAACATTATCGCGATTTATCGCTATACGCTAAACAACTTAAATCTTAGGAGCGAAGAATTAAAGCTTCTGGTCAATTTTATAGAGGTCTTATTAGACAATCCCAAATCAGGAAATCAGAATTTTTCAAAAACACCCAGACCAAAAAGAGCAAAGTCGTATTTCACAGGGTCTGCAGGATCTAAAAGGCGAAGATTTGCATCTAGTTCTGCTACGGCTTTTGCGTCATTTTGTTTACGTGTTAGCAGGCCTAATTTTCGGGCAACATTACCCGAATGCACGTCAAGAGGACAGGATAATTGAGCCGGACTCAGGGATTTCCAGATTCCGAAATCGACACCTGTATTGGAATCGCGTACCATCCAGCGCAGGAACATATTGATCCTTTTGGCTGCAGATCCACGGGAGGGATCGGAAATGTGTTTTTCTGTTCTCCCGGGATGTTCCAATTCAAAAAATAGTGCTTTAAACCTGGAAATTGAGTTCTGCATCGATGCATCCTCAGCATACCTGTTAAAGACCGATTCGAGTCCACCCTGTTGGGTGTAGATAAATTGCAGGGCCTTTATAAAATATGCGAAATCAATACCGTTAAAAGTTCGGTGAACAAAGTTCTTAAGCGCATTGAGGTCCGATTCAGAATGTTCTTTTACAAACTGGTAAGGGGCATTGTCTAACAATTCCATCATCAACCGGGCATTGTTGATGATACTTTTCCTGTTGCCCCAGGCAATGGTAGCCGTTAGAAATCCGCTGATTTCAATATCTTCTTTTCGGGTAAAAGCATGTGGAATCTGAATAGGATCGGAGGTAAGAAACTCAGGTCTGTTGTACTCCTTTACTTTCTGGTCCAGAAAATCTCGCAGGGTTTCCCGCTTTAGCTTGTTATTCATTCTACTAATTCTATTAAACTAATCAATAGAAATAAGATGCCATTATGACTCATATGCATCAAAATGGCGTATCGCAAGCCTAGTTTTACCCTGAGGAAACCCAGAAAGACCCCCATCAGGGCCTGAGGGGCAACGAGCAGTGGTGCCCACCATAATAGAGAAGCGCCTTCTTCAAAGTTGCTCAGATGCACAAGGCCAAAGAGCAGGCATGAAAGGTAAAACGCAATTGGGAAGAAAGAGGAGCGTTTAAAAAAAATCAGCGGTCCCCGGAAAATAAATTCTTCAATTAGAGGGGCCAGTAATACCATCATTGCAAATACCTGTAGATAGGTATACTTCAGGAACATGTCTTCAGTCTTGTGTTTCCCCATATCGATTTCCAGCCACTGGAATAAGCCTTCAACGAGCAGAACAATACCAATACCTATGATTAAGTTCCAGAATACCAGGGAAGCCACGATTTTTAATCGCAGAAGCAATGGAAGTTTTCTATAGGGGAGGTATTCCGGTTTACGGCAAAAAGACCAAAGACGTTTTAACATCATGTATTTACAATAAGTCCGTCTACCATGGTCAATTTTCGGTCCGCCATATCGGCCAGTTCTTCGTTATGGGTTACGATGACGAAGGTCTGACCAAATTCCTTTCGAAGTTGAAAAAATAATTTGTGGAGAATATCTGCGCTTTCCGAATCGAGATTTCCGCTGGGCTCATCAGCCAGAATAACCGAGGGATTGTTGATCAATGCCCTGGCGACTGCTACCCTTTGTTGCTCTCCTCCGGAAAGCTCACTGGGTTTGTGGTGATAACGTTCTTTAAGGCCCAGAAAATCGAGTAATTCCATCCCTTTTTTTTCTGCGTCCTTAGGGTCTGTCCTTTTGATATAGGCAGGGATACAGACATTTTCCAAAGCCGTAAATTCGGGAAGTAATTGATGGAATTGAAAGATAAATCCGATGTGTTCATTCCTGAAGACCGCTAACTCCCTGTCATTGAGTTTGGTTACTTCCACTTCGTTGATCATCAATTCGCTCTCATTGGTGTTGGACTGATGATCAAGGGTGCCAAGTATCTGCAGCAAGGTGGTTTTTCCGGCCCCGGATGCTCCGACGACGGAAACGATCTCTCCTTTATCGATCTGCAAATCCACACCTTTAAGAACTTGTAAATTCCCGTAGAATTTTTGTAGATTTTTCGCGGATATCATCCCTTAATTTTTGAGGGTCGAAAGTACACATAAGCCACTTGAATACAAAATGCATATAAGTTGCGTAGGCGATAAGAAGTAAATGGATGATCTGGTTTGCCATAAAAATCTCTTCCCAGTCTCTCATGCTAATTATACGTTAAATTTATCGGGAGCTGCAAGAATTGATTAATTTTGTTTAAGTTTAACGTAGAAATAATAAACATTATAGGAGCAAGTTTAATTACCCTCTTATTATTTACAGCAATATGGCACCATATCAGAATCTGGAAGAATACAATTTGACCATTACCAACGAGGTTAAAGAGCGATACGAAAAAATCATTGACGAAATAGGGGAGGACGTAAAACGTGAAGGTCTGGCAAAGACACCTGAACGTGCGGCCAAGGCTATGTTGTTTCTCACGCAGGGCTACAAGCAGGATGCTGTTAAGATCCTGAAAAGTGCCATGTTCGCAGAAGAATACGACGAAATGGTCATCATCAAAGATATTGAGGTATACTCCCTGTGCGAACACCATATGTTACCCTTTTACGGCAAAGCTCATATAGCTTATATCCCCAACGGGCATATAGTGGGCCTTAGTAAGATTCCAAGAGTGGTTGACGTATTTGCCCGCAGATTGCAGGTACAGGAACGTCTTACACACGATATCCTGGAATGTATCAATGAGACCCTCCAACCTAAGGGAGCAGCGGTGGTTATAGAAGCTTCTCACATGTGCATGATGATGAGAGGGGTACAGAAACAAAATTCGGTAACCACTACTTCAGGTTTTCGTGGGCAGTTTGAAAAAATTGAGACACGGAATGAATTTTTGAAACTGATCAGCTCCAGACTTTCTTAGATACAACGTTATCTTTTTTCTTTAATTTCTGATTTGCAGCTAGCCGATGGTTCTGTATTTTTACAGGAGCATGAAGGAAACGCCTAAAATTAAATATCTGCTGCTGGGATTACTTTTCGATGGTATCGGGATGTTATCATTCATGATTCCCGGAATAGGCGAATTCTCTGACGTTATCTGGGCTCCAATTGCCGCCTGGATAATGACCCGAATGTACAAAGGGAAAATCGGACAAATAGCGGGTATAGTTACCTTCATTGAGGAAATAGTTCCCGGCCTCGACCTTATTCCCAGCTTTACTTTAATGTGGCTATACACATTTATTACAGCCAAAAGATCTTCAAATAAGGTAATTAAATCCTGAGTATACCGTGTATTTTATTAAGTTCGGAAAGTGTCGAATGCGTGGCCTTTGGCTGTCCTTGTTCCTGACGGATTTCATTGCCTTTTAAATAGCCAAGAACTTTGCTCTGTCAATATGGTAAGTGCGATTATTGGAAAAGTCGGCTAAACCCTAATCTGCTCAGCATTTTTTTCTCAAAATTCCAGAAAAACTTAAACTGTCCAAACAACCATCCAAAAACAACCAGCAAGACCTGATAAAAAGGAAAAATAAGGAGAATGCGCAAGGTCCAATAGACTGTTCCACTCCACCAACTATCGGGAAAAGCCTCACGTGAGAGACCAATCCAATTCAAAAATGGTTTTGCTACATATACCGATGAAGATCCGGTAATCGCAAACACCCAGAAAATAACTATGAGCTGCCAGGTTGATTTAATTCCCCAATGTTTTTTCAGGCGATTCGTCATTCTTCCATTTTGAAGCCGCAAAGTTAAAGAATTAGATGCGTGCTGCAAAAGGTCCTAGCCTTTGATTGTACTTGCGTTGGAAATAGACAAAATAGTTATAGAGTTTATAGTTTACCTCGTAACCGTAGTCGATTCGGGGATCGTAATCTATCTGCAATTGATACAAATTTGGGTCGTACTGCAAATTGTTAATTACGCGGTTATTCCATTCGATGACTAAAAATTGGTTTCTGTTTTCGAGAAAGGATTTGGAATAATATCCCGGAGGGCGTGCTACAGCTTGCAGCCATACGTTAAATCCGGGTTCTATGATGATGATCTCGTAATTTGATTCCTCATCTGCTATTTCCACAGTATCGGCGCTGGAAGAATTAAATGCTTCCTTTTCCTTTGCGGCGATAACCGGATCGATCTTCGTGCTGGAACAACTCCATACAATGACCGATAAACTAAAGACTAACATCAGTCTTACGGGCATTGACAAATAATATAATCTTCTTTTCATAACACCTTAAGATACAAAAAAACCACCGGGCTTTTTCCGGTGGTTTTGTTAAAAATCGTTAAGTGAGGACTTAATTACTTTCCAAATAGTCCGCCCAGCATACCGCCGAGGCCGCCTTTCTTTTGTTTGCTTCCCAAGACCATATCGGCCACGTCATCCAAGACACTGCCGTCTCCATCAGAATCGATCAGACTTGTGATAAGACTCTGATTTTGTTTTGGTTGCCCTCCAAGCATGGAGCCTAAAAGAGAGCTCAAGCCATTGGCATCGCTTACATTGCTCTGGGCTTTTTGTCTTCCCAGATATCCCATCACGATAGGTGCAGCGATCTTTAGAATTTGCGCAACACTTCCGGCATCTATACCCGATTTCTGACTAAGGGCGTTCTCTACGGCTGGTTGTTTATTACCCAGGACGTGACCTAAAATTCCTGCGCCATCCTTAATCACAGAGTCATTCACCCCTCCCTGAAATAAACCTCCGAGATTGTCCAAAATACCGCCATTGTGTTTAGAAGAAAGTGCGTTCATAAGCCCTTCAGCATTCTGAGGATTAGAGGCGTTTTTCTTCATGGCGCCTAACAATAGGGGCATGGCCATACTCAGCACATCGGCTGTTTTGTCTGCTGGTTGTCCTGTCTGCTCAGAGACACCGCTGATGAGTTCTTTGCCCATTGGGCCACTTAATAAATCCAAAAGTCCTGACATAATCCTTGTTTTAAATTTTCTGTTATGGGTACGTTATTAATAATATTTTAGTTGAGCAGTCGAATAATTTGATCTGCGAGCTCGGTTCCAATCCTATCCTGAGCTTCATCCGTTGCGGCCCCTATATGAGGGGAAAGAGAAATCTTCGGATGCATCAGTATCCTGACCTCCGGTACGGGTTCAGATTCAAATACATCAAGTCCGGCAAAAGCAACCTTACCGCTATCAATAGCGGCGACCAGAGCTACTTCATCAATCACTCCGCCTCTAGCAGCATTGACCAGGCCAACCCCGTTTTTCATGATTTCAAAATCAGCTTTACCAATAATATATTCTTTCTGCGCCGGAACGTGAAGAGTAATAAAATCGGAGGATTTCAAAAGTTCCTCTTTCGAGATGCTTTTTAAGTTAAAGGCTAGGGTCTGTCCGTCGTAAAAAGATAAATCTACCTGAGCATCATCCATATAGGGATCGTGATAGATAACTTTCATTCCTATTCCCAGAGCTATTCTGGCGGTAGCCTGACCTATCCTTCCAAAGCCAAGGACTCCGAGAGTCTTGCCTCGCAATTCCGTGCCTTTCCCGTAATTTTTCTTTAGCCCCTTAAAATTCTTATCTCCTTCAAGCGGCATATTTCTGTTGGCATCATATAAGAACCTGACGCCGCCAAATAAATGAGCAAAAACCAGTTCTGCAACTGAGGCAGAGGAGGAGGCAGGAGTGTTGATGACATGTATCCCTTTTTCTCTTGCGTATTCCACATCGATATTGTCCATGCCTACGCCACCACGGCCGATAAGTTGAAGACCGGGACAGGCATCGATCAATTCCTTTCTCACCTGCGTCGCACTTCTCACCAACAAGCCCGAAACCTGCTCTTCATTGATAAAGTTTACCAGTTGCTCCTGGGCTACCTTGGTCGTCAATACTTCATACCCCGCTTTTTCCAATGCGAGAATTCCGCTATTTGATATGCCGTCGTTGGCTAGTATTTTTTTACTCATTACGTCGTTAATTCTATTTGATTTTCAGAAAGTTATGCTTTTCTTTCGAGATCACTCATCACATCAACTAAGACGCCCACACTTTCTAGAGTAAGCGCGTTGTACATGGAAGCCCGGTATCCACCCACCGACCTGTGCCCGTTGAGTCCATTGATCCCGGCTTCTTTCCACATGGCATCAAAGGTGTCTTTTAACTTTTCATCAGTTAAGGAGAAAGTCGCATTCATATTAGAACGATCTTCTTTTGCAGCAAAGCCCTTAAACAAGGGGTTAAGATCGATCTCAGAATATATGAGTTTTGCTTTTTTCTCATTCACTTCCTCAATCGCAGCAATACCTCCCAGGTCCTTTAGCCACTCAAGGGTGAGCATACTTACATATACCGGAAAGACAGCAGGGGTATTAAACATACTGTCCTTGCTGATATGTGTTTTGTAATTGAGCATGGAAGGGATTTTCCGACTGACCTTTCCCAACAGATCCTCTTTTACAATAACAAGTGTTGTCCCGGCAGGGCCCATATTCTTTTGGGCACCGGCATAGATCAGATCAAATTTTGAAAAGTCGATTTGTCTGGAAAAGATATCAGAACTCATGTCGCAAACCAGTGGCGCACTTGTCTTTGGAAATTCTTTGATCTGCGTTCCAAAGATGGTATTGTTGGATGTCAGGTGCAGGTAGTCGAGACTTTCGGGAATTTCGTAGCCTTTAGGAATATAATTGTAATTCTTATCCTTTGAGGAAGCGACCTCAATACCACTGCCAATGATGTTAGCTTCTTTAAGGGCTTTGTCACTCCAGGTACCGGTGTTGAGATACCCGGCCTTGTTTTCGAGTAGATTATAAGCTACCATGGCAAATTGCAGGCTGGCTCCCCCCTGCAGATATAATGCCTGATATCCTTTTCCTTCCAAATTGAGGAGTTCGAGTGCCAGTGATCTTGCTTTTTCCATCACAGCCACAAACTCTTTACTTCGGTGTGATATTTCAATCAAGGAAAGGCCTATGCCATCGAGTTCGAGAACCGCTTCAGCAGCTTTTTGCATTACCTCTGCGGGTAGGATACAAGGTCCGGCGCTAAAATTGTGTTTTTTCATAAGATACGGTGCATTTTTTGCAGCTGTAAAGGTCGAAAATTAAGACGAGATAGGAGGCGTAAATCCCGAATAATTACATTAGGTTTTTAACAGGAATTCAACAGTATCTACCCCATCCGCATAGTCGGTAAGCGAAGGTTTTTGAGTATGTCCGAATGCAACTTCATCAGGGATGATGCCTTCCGCAACCACGCATTGAATCTTATCCTGATCTGTAGTGAGTTTTTCCTTTAATTGGGTCTTGGAGTTGTAGGTTTCGTAAAACAGGGTTCCAATAGGCGAGGCGTAGTTCTCATCGGGTTTTAATAAGAGGAATCCATTATCCAGAAATGGGAATTCACTCATCAGATAAACCGCCTTGTTGTAATCGTAGTTATTGTGGTATTTATGGTGATCTATCAGACTTTTATAGGGTTCGATGGCCTCGAAGAAGTCCTTAAAATCGTAAGCTTCAGGAATAAATAATTTACTGACGCTTCTACACCCCAAGCCAAAGTAACGGAAGATGTCTTCTCCCAGGACCTTAAGTGTTTCCTGAGTTTCATCGCCTTGCAGCACAGCAACACTATTGCGGTTTTTCCGGATAATATGGGGTTTGTGTCCGAAGTAATATTCGAAATAGCGGGAAGTATTGTCGCTGCCCGTGGCAATCACAGCGTCAAAGTCTTTCAGGATACCCTCTGCAAACTTAACCCGACCTTCCAATTGCGGTTCAAACGCTGTCAGTTTTCGAGTTAAATAGGGAAGGAGATCTCTGTCATTCGATGACATTTTAACCATCGCAGTATGTCCGGTGATCAACACAGAAAGCAAATCGTGAAATCCCACGAGCGGAATATTTCCCGCCATGATTACAGCAATCTCCTTCGCAGTAACATCTTGCAAGGGGTATGAAGAAATCCACGTTTTGAGATTTTCCGGAGTGAGTAATTCACCCCAAGCGGCCAAAGCATGGTGCAGGTTTTCCTCGCTAAACCAGCCATTTTTATGTCTCGCTTGCCGGAGTACCTCCCTCAATTCATCGTATTCCCCATTCTCTGTATTTTCAGATGGCCTGAAATTCCTGAGAAATTCACCAAGTTTAACAAATGCTTTAAATCTTTCTTCCAGTGTCGCCATATATTTGTACAAAATAGGTTTCAAGTGTACCTTTGCCGCAAAAGTATAAAACTGAAGGAGAAGTTGTACCGAAGTTTGATTCAGGCATAGGTTCTGAAAGTTGCTAAAAGAAAAAGAGGATTATGGCCATTATTATTACAGACGAATGTATCAATTGCGGTGCCTGTGAACCAGAATGCCCAAATACAGCTATTTACGAAGGGGCAGAAGAATGGCGCTATAGTGATGGAACTTCACTAGCAGGGGATGTAGTTTTGCCTGATGGAAAAAAGGTCAACGCCGATGAGGTACAGGAACCTGTCAGCGATGAGGTATACTACATAGCTCCCGATAAATGTACAGAGTGTATGGGCTTTCACGAAGAACCGCAATGTGCAGCTGTATGCCCTGTCGATTGTTGCGTTCCTGATGAAGACCACGTAGAGAGCGAGGAAACACTTCTCTCCAAGCAGAGTTTTATGCACCCTGACGGATAGACCTTCTAATTACTCACTTTAAAATTTTTCATTTCTTCCAGAGGTTCAATTATCTGACTGTTCTCCCAGACAGATGCTTCATATTGCTTTAAAAGCGTATAAGGTATTTCTTCAGGCTCTTTAAGCTTTGTAAATTCCGTCAAATCCAAGGGTCCGCCAGAAAGGATCAGTAATTCTTTTTTTTCCCGTCCTTCTCCTTCAAAAGTAAAATCAAAAATCACTTTTTCGCGATCTTCGCTGTTTTCAATAAATTTTAGTGGCCGGCTCAGATAGACGTAATTTCCAAAATCTCTTTTAATGTAATAGGGTTGATATTTGCCCGTATTGTTCTGCTTGTACAAAATAGTGCCCTCATTTTTATTCTCTACAAACTTTACCCCTAACAGCAGCTTCATATTGAATTTCTGTCCTTCTTTACCTTCACTGAAGGCGTAATCAACCTTTAGGACGGCAAAATCATAGGAAGAGATGTACAATTTACCGCTGAATTTTGATTTGGACCTACGGGGACGAAACGAGACCACGTAGATGGGGCTGTCCTGAAAATAAGAGGCTCCGTCAAGAGAAAATCGATAAGAATCGGTATTTAATATTTTGTCGAGAAAAGAGAATTCAAACCACTGAGAGGTTTTGAGCGTTCTCAAGAGTGCGGACTTTACGTCTTTGTTTCTAAAGACCAGTTTTTTGTCATTTTCAAAGTCGTCCTGATCAAAACTAAGCGAGTCCTCAATTTTAAACAGCCCTGTTTTTAACTTGTACGTAAGGGTAGTATCTAAATACTGAAGGATGATATTCTGAGCCTTTTCCTGCACGTTGTCCAAGGAGAAATCCTTTCTGCTGTCAATTAGTTTGGTTGCCCTATCGATGACAATTTTACTGGAGTCTTTGTCCATTAAGAGAATTGAGCCGCCGTAATCCTGAAATTCGATCAAGCGGCTAGCCATGATGGCCTTAGCAAGGGAATCGAGTTGCTTACTCGCTTTGGCGACCTGATCTTTTGGAATTGCTGTCGCTTTTTTAATTTCAACTTCCAGGTCGTTGAAATTCATGTAGTTCGTCCCACGGTAAAACATGTCGTACTTTTGCCCCTCAGCCTCATAGTTTGCAGGTAACGCGGTCCGCACTTCCCTGATGATTTCTTCAGCGGTAGGCATTCGGTTTCTCAACAGCACTTCACTGAGTTCAATGGTTGAAGGTTGCAGGTAGATGATTTCCGTATCCCTTAAGGAGCTTACAGAGATACTCCTCTGTTTGTACCCCATGGAAGAGATAAGCAGGCTGTCTGTTGCAGTATAATTAATACTTAATCCAAAAACGCCTTCTTCGTTTGCTATGGTCCCTTTGCCCAAACCTAGCTGCACTGTAGCATAGGGAATGGCTTCACCGGTGTCACTGTCCAGAATGGTACCCCTCAAACTCTGAGCATTGGCAGACATACACAAAAAAAGAAAGAAAGAAAGGACGAGGAGACGTATTGAATTCAAAAGATGTTGATTTGTTTGATAAGACGACTGGCAGATAAAATTGTTACGGAGTCCAAAGGGATTGGGAGACACAAAAATACTTCGATTTATACCGTCAGGGAAGTTCTGTGGTCATTTTTGAGAGAATTTCTCTGAAAATTTTGGCGCAGACCATGGCCGTCATCTTATTCAAATCCCGATCGGGATTGTATTCAACGATATCAGCTGCGATAATAGGCCCTTTAATCGATTGAATGATGTGGAGTACTTCCCTGGTGGTCAATCCTCCGGGTTCTTGGTGAGAGACTCCAGGCGCACAACCCGGATCAAGCGCATCGATGTCTACAGAGAGATAAAGCGGTTTTGTAAAAGCAGG
>JABDQM010000329.1 GCA_013042315.1 Flavobacteriaceae bacterium
CCCAAATGTCAGAAGAAATCGTAAACAGAGTTAGTTCAAGTCCGCTGGTCACCTTTGATCTGGAAGAGTACTATCCTGAAGGGAAGAGACTACTTCTCGATATCAGTCCCTGGCTGTTGGAAGGCATTATACTCAAAGAAAAAGAATTCAGGCAATACGTAAACGAACATCCCTGGGAAAATTACAAGGATGCTTTTGTGGCCCTGCACTGTTCCACGGACGCTATTGTTCCCGGTTGGGCTTTTATGCTGGTAACCACTAAACTTCAACCCTGGGCGGCTGAGGTGGTGCAAGGAGACCTCAAGCTGCTTGAAACTGTACTCTACAAAAAGGTCATAGACGAATTAAATGTCACTGAATTTGAGAACAAACCCGTGATCATCAAAGGCTGCTCTCACAAACCGGTACCGGCAAATGCCTATTTATGGGCTACAAATAAACTTCAAAGAGTCGCAAAAAGTGTGATGTACGGAGAGGCCTGTTCATCGGTTCCGTTATACAAGAAGAAAAAGGATTAGTAATATCAGGTAATAATCAATCCTTTGAGGTTTAAGAAAAAAAAATCCCGGCTTTTGAGCCGGGATTTTTATTGATTCTACATTTAATAAATTACTATCAAATGTTCAAAACATAATACTTGGTGTCGATTTGGGGAAATGAACACTAAAGTAGATAGTTCAAGGTAGGATTTGGGGATAAACACTTACACTTAACTACACTGTAAATGTATCCCGGAAAGCCCCGGAGGCCAAAACTATGTTGTCAACTATGGAGTTCTTGTTGTGAAAAATATCAAGGGTAAAAATCCTCGGTGAAATACACTTATTTTTTAATAAGCATCCAGGTTTTCTGGATATAAAAAGTTGTTGTACGGGAATCGGGTCACGTGGATATCTCTTACTGCTCGGTAGACTCTTTTCTTAAATTCATCCAGATTTTCCTTATTCAGGGCTGAAATAAAAAGGGCATTGTCTCCCATCCGCCTCATCCAGGTCTTTTCCCATTCGTCCAGGCTCATATGCCTCGAGGTCTTTTCAGTAGTGAGATCATCATCGGCAATTACCTCCGGTTGATAAAGATCTATTTTATTGAAGACCATAATCGTCTCCTTGTCATCTGAACCAATCTCGAGCAACACCTGATTAACAGAATCGATATGCTCTTCAAAATTGGGATGTGAGATATCTACCACGTGAAGCAGGAGATCGGCCTCCCTTACTTCGTCAAGGGTGCCTTTAAAACTCTCCACCAACTGCGTAGGAAGTTTTCTGATGAACCCAACGGTATCACTGAGTAAGAAAGGCAGGTTACCTATAACCACCTTTCTAACGGTGGTATCCAGGGTGGCAAAAAGCTTGTTTTCGGCAAATACCTTGCTCTTGCTGATCACGTTCATCAGAGTTGACTTGCCCACATTGGTATAGCCCACAAGGGCCACTCGCACCAGAGATCCGCGATTGCCCCGCTGTGTCTCCATTTGCCGGTCTATCTTGGTAAGCTTCTTTTTAAGCAATGCGATCCGATCCCTTACAATACGCCGGTCAGTTTCGATCTCGGTTTCCCCCGGCCCTCGCATCCCGATACCTCCACGCTGGCGCTCAAGGTGCGTCCAAAGGCCTGTTAGCCTTGGGAGAAGGTATTCGTACTGGGCCAGTTCTACTTGAGTTCTAGCATAACTCGTCTTTGCCCTCTGAGCAAATATGTCGAGGATCAGGCCGGTTCTGTCCAGGATTTTACAGCGCAGTTGTTTTTCAATATTTCGTTGCTGTACCGGTGTAAGCTCGTCGTCAAAGATCACAGAGCCGATCTCGTTCTCCTTAACATAGGCCTCCACTTGCTGCATTTTCCCACTTCCGATAAAGGTTTTGGGATTAGGGGTATCTATCCTTTGTACAAATCTTTTGCTGACCTCCCCCCCGGCGGTATAGGTAAGAAACTCAAGTTCGTCCAGATACTCCGTAACTTTTTCCTCGTTCTGTTCCCTGTTGATCACACCGATGAGAACAGCTTTTTCATATTCTATAGATTTCTTTTCTAGCATACTCTTTAATATAGTACAAAGCTACACAATACCTGTAAAGCTATTTTGTATTTTAGGAATCATATAACAAAGACATGGCATTTACTTTATTTGGCTCTAAAAAGGAAGCAGATGTTTTTACTATCGCCTTTTATAACCTGGAGAACTTGTTTGACACCAGGGATGACCCTCATAAACTAGATGACGATTTTACGCCGAAAGGATTTAAAAAATGGACACCTAGGCGCTATCGCAGGAAAATTAAAAAATTGGCTAAGACTATTTCGCGTTTGGGAATGCAAAGCAGTAAATGCCCACCTGTACTTGTAGGGCTTGCGGAATTGGAGAATAAATT
>JABDQM010000334.1 GCA_013042315.1 Flavobacteriaceae bacterium
GATCTATGGTTTCCATTGCCTTTTCGTAACCCTCCGGATGTTTATTCCCATAAACTGATGTTGGAATCGCAGGATACTGGTCCCTATCTGCTAAGATACTATTCACCAAGGGCTGCCCATAAGGCGCAAAACCTATATAGGGATGAGTGATGCCCCATAAGGTCACTGTGGGGATACCATACATTGCTGCCAGATGGCCGTTCCCGCTATCCATTGAGACCATCAATTGTAGATGAGAGATAAGACAGAGTTCTTCAGTAAATGTCAATTTACCCACTACATTAAAACAATTGGTATATTTATTGGACAGGGAGCTCAAAAGCTCAGCTTCTTCCTTGCCTCCCCCGAATAATATTATTTTATACTCATTGGTATTATTGAGTTTGACAAGGGCTTTTTTCATAAGATGTAATGGATACATCTTTCCTGAAAACGCAGCGAAAGGAGCAATGCCAATTAGTTTTTTGTCATTTCGGTTGAGAAAAGTATTCACCTCTTTTGTGGGCTCACAGATTTCTAAAACATCTTCTCGACTAAGTGTTATTGAATATCCCAGTTTCCTGAATACGTCAGCATATCTTTCATGTGTTGTCTTTAGTGGATTTAATACCTTATTGCGCCAGGAGGTTATCTTTCGTTTCTCCTTTCTCCCCTTATTTATCTGAATAAAAGGGACTCGCTTTCCTAAAAAAAAGAATTTTAACAGCTTGGTTCGCAATACATTGTGAAGGTCGGCCACGGCCGTTAGCGGAAGTTTTTTCAATTCCCTGGCAAGTCGGTATATCCCCAACAGCCCCTTGTGCTTGTTTTTCAGATCTGCAGTGAATACTGAAGTATTAGGGACTTTTTCAAAAATCGGGGCAAAAAATGGTCTGGTTAGAACCAGTAATTTCAAATTGGGATTTTCCCTGCTTAGCGCGAGAAGTATGGGGACGGTCATTGCTACGTCCCCCATGGCGGATAATCGTATTACCAGAAGATACTCATCCTTGTTTTTGTCCACGTAAAACAGGATTTAGCTCGTCGTCATTGTACATTTTCATCTGCTTGTACACCTTCATATACTTTTTACCGGCTTCAATGTCGCCAAGTAATTGATCGATAGCCGTTGAAAGATCTTTTTTCTGCTCCTGAAGTATTCTCAATTTACTTGCACAGGCTGTTATGTGCTCTTCAGAAGCATCTGTCCTCTCTGTTTCTTCCTTCATGTGATAAATCTTAAGGGCAAGAATAGAGAGGCGGTCAATTGCCCATGCAGGTGACTCTGTATTTATCGTGGCGGTATCCCTGATATCAACCTCGGCGTATTTTTGAAGAAAATAACTGTCAATGTATTCTACCAGATCTGTCCTTTCCTGATTACTGGCATCAATTTTACGCTTGAGTTCCAAAGCCGCTACAGGTTTAATGTCCGGATCCCGAATTAAATCCTCAAAGTGCCATTGAACCGTATCAATCCAATTTTTTCTGAATAAAAGATGTTCAATTTCTCCATTGGAGTAGGGATTGATAAGAGGTTGGTCTACCCGGTCCAGGACGTGGTATTTCTCAATACTTTGTTCAAAAATCTTAAAGGCTTTTTCGCTGAACATAGGTGATATAGTTTCTGCAAAGGTATCTTTTATTTAAATAGGATACCAAGTACAAAAATCAAAATTGACAAGAGCATCGCTCCGCTTAGGCTGAGCTCCCTGATATTTTTCCTTTTGATCATTTCCGTGTATTTCCCTAAGAATACCGCAGCCGGAAAGAAAGTAATAAGGATAGGAAAATTCCCATCAGTTAGACTCAGTATTACCACCAGGAAACTCAGCGCAAGATAGATAGAAATCACCCGTAAATTAATGATCCTCCCCAATCCGAGTTTGCCTGATTTCAGAAATACTGCCAGTCCTGTAATCGTTATGAAAACGATGAACAATATGAGTTTTGAACTCAGGGTCCAGTTCTGTAGCATCTCTTTCCAATCTCCGATATTAAAACTGTAGTGTTCCAGAAAAAAACCCTCTTTCCCAGCCAGGACTAAAATCGCGTTCCAAATGAGAACAAAGGAGGTAATTCCAACCAAAGGTACCAGCCAGTTTTTTAAGTTCTTAGGCTCGTATATATATATTGCGATGAAAACAAGAAGAAGGAATAGCAACGACCAGCTATAAAATATACTAGCGGCCATAACCCACAAACTGGCATCCAGAATCTTTAGCTTCATATACTTTAAAGAGCGCAAGCTAATGAGCCGCCTGGAAGCGAGTATGAGGAAGAAGTTGCAGCCTACGGCATTAGGATCTA
>JABDQM010000336.1 GCA_013042315.1 Flavobacteriaceae bacterium
CGTATCGCATCTTCAGTCTTTCGCAGTTTTTGGCCTTCTTGTACGTTTACCCCGTATCGAAGCACCAGGTCGTTGTTCCATTGTACGTATCTGAATTTGTAATTACGGACGAATTTGGCATTGGCCAGGGCTGAAAAAGCATTGTCACCCCCTGCATTCCAATTGACAAAAGCCACTTCAGAGAGGTTGAGGCCCAGATTGTTTTCCACTTCCCAAAAAGAGGGAATTTTAAATCGGTTAAACTTTTGGGTACGGGCTTTTGTTTTTTTAAAGGAAATGACCGGGTTAGTTAGATTTACCCCTCTGGGGATATACCTGATTTTTTCCTGAAAAGATCTTATTACAATAGTATCTATGACCGTGGTATCAGGTTCCTGAGAAGGAAGGATGGTATCCTGAGCCACCACTTTTTGTTGAAGCAGCGCGAGGAAGAAAAATAAAGTAAACAGCTTAGCGTACTTCATGCAACAATTTAATTAGACATCGGGTAATAGCTTCCTCGTCAATATGGGCCAGCTCCTCTAATTCCTCTACCGTACCCTGTTCTATAAAGCTGTCGGGAAGTCCGAGACGTTTTATGGATTGTGTATACCCGTGCTCGTTGGCAAACTCCAGTACAGCGCTGCCAAATCCACCCGCGAGACATCCGTCTTCCAGGGTCACCACTGATTTGTACCGGGCAAATATATGATGCAGTTGTTGCTCGTCCAAAGGTTTTACAAAGCGCATATCAAAATGACCAATCTCTTTGGGATGCCCTAGTTTGGTTAACACTTCTGCCACTTTATTTCCCGGATGACCTACAGATAATACGGCAATGGAAGACCCCTCTACCAATTTTCTCGAGGACGGGATGGGCATTAGTTCAAAGGGGGAACGCCAAGACAGGGTAGTACCTCTTCCCCTGGGATACCTTATGGCAATGGGCTGGTTTAGACCTTCCTGTGCGGTATACATTATATTTCGCAGCTCCATCTCGTTCATAGGAGCAAAAATGAGCATATTGGGAATACAGCGCAGGAAAGCGAGATCGTATGCTCCGTGATGTGTGGCTCCGTCCTGACCTACCAATCCGGCCCTATCGATACAAAAAACAACGGGCAGGTTTTGCAAGGCTACATCGTGAATAAGCTGGTCATAGGCTCTTTGCAGAAAGGTAGAATAAATAGCACAAAATGGGATTAAACCTTCTACAGCCATCCCTGCGGCCATAGTTACCGCATGTTGTTCAGCGATCCCTACATCATAAGCGCGTTGGGGAAATACTTCCATCATGTATTTCAGGGAACTCCCTGTTGGCATAGCCGGGGTGATCCCGACTATTTTGTTGTTTTTCTCGGCGAGTTCAACCAGGCTATGGCCAAAGACGTCCTGGTATTTGGGGGGCTGAGCTGCTTCAGATGATTTGGCGAGCTCTCCCGTATTCCTGTCAAATTTCCCAGGAGCGTGGTAAACAATCTGGTTTTCCTCTGCTTTTTTCAGCCCTTTTCCCTTAGTGGTGATCAGGTGGAGCAGGCGTGGACCTTTGCTCTTTTTCATCTTGCGAAGAACCTTGATCACAGCATCGAGATCGTGACCATCAACCGGACCTTCATAGGTGAAATTCAAGCTTTCAAAGAGGTTTTCTTCTTTTGCCGTCCCTTTTTTTACATTGGTAAGATATTTTTTTAAAGCGCCAACACTTGGATCGATACCAATAGCATTGTCATTGAGAATAATAAGCACGTTTGCGTCCATTACCCCCAGATGGTTCAGCCCTTCAAAGGCCATCCCACTTGCGATGGAGGCATCGCCTATGACAGCAATGTGTTGCCTGTTTACGTCTCCCTTGAGCTGAGCGGCCAGCGCCATACCCACAATGGCGGATACAGAAGTTGAGCTGTGACCGGTGCCAAAGGCATCAAATTCGCTTTCATCTCTTTTCGGAAAACCACTGAGTCCGCCCATTTGGCGATTCGTATTAAAGCGCGATTTCCGCCCTGTTAAGATCTTATGCCCGTAGGCTTGATGCCCTACATCCCAGATCAACTTGTCATCAGGAGTGTTGAAAACATAGTGAAGGGCAATGGTGAGTTCAACCACTCCCAGACTAGCGCCTAAATGACCCTCTTTGGCTGCGACAATATCGATGATAAATTCCCTGAGTTCCCGGGTCAGTTGTGGTAACTGCTCTTCGGACAAGTCCCGGAGGTCTTTGGGATACTGTATGGAGTCTAAGAGTTTCATGGAAGGGACAAAGGTACATTAATTCGTATTTGAAGAGTGATGATGATTGGATGAAAATTGTATTTTTGACGCTGTGGAAATTATACTGGACGATACTTATTTTATGAAAAAAGCTCTTCAGGAGGCCGAGTTGGCTGCTGAAGAGGGAGAAGTGCCTGTGGGGGCAGTTATCGCGGTGCAGGGAAGGATCATCGCCAGGGCTCATAATCAGACCGAGAAATTAAACGATGTAACCGCTCATGCCGAAATGCTCGCAATAACGGCTGCCTCTAATTTTCTTGGCGGAAAATATTTGTACGATTGCACGCTGTACGTAACATTGGAACCCTGCCTGATGTGTGCCGGAGCATTGCACTGGAGTCAGATTCCCAGAATTGTTTACGGGGCAGCTGATCCCAAAAGGGGGTTTTCTGTCTCTGGTGGAATTTTACATCCCAAGACCATGGTAACTGCTGGAGTGCTTGGGAATGAGGCGGAGGCCTTGTTAAAGCGATTTTTTATACAGAAACGAAATCTCAATTAATCGCAAAAAAAAACACCCGTTTTACACGGGTGTCCTGTTTCCTATCAAAATAAAATATATCAGCTAACCACCTGAACCTGGGCGGCAACCATTCCTTTTCTCCCTTCTTCTTCCTCGTATTCTACTTTGTCTCCCTCATTCAATTCCACTCCGTTTAGGGCAGTGGCATGAACGAAGATATCCTTTCCGGTTTCGTCGTTGGTAATGAATCCGTAACCTTTAGATTCATTGAAAAATTTTACTGTTCCATTCATCCGATTAAGATTAATTAATTAGGTGTAATACTAAAATATGGAATTTTGAGCAGAAGCAGTAACGGATCGACCACAATTTGGGCGTGAATTAGCCTTTTTTGGACTTTTTTTCCTCTATATCACGCATTTTTCGGATGTTCTCTTCATTGAGCATGTAGTCCTTTACATTCTTCCCCTTGCTCTCCTTCAGAAGGAAGAGCGGCATTGCGATCAGGAACAAACCAACAGTTCCGAAGCCTATGTATTTATTGCCCACAGCAGGTTGTTCTCCTACTATGGTAAAACCGTAGATAATCGCCCCCAAAGATAAGAGCACGATAGCCGTAATGATATATTTGTTTTTCAGCATCTTCTTATTTTGTGAAATTGATCAATTTGCGTCTGTAAGCCGTGAGCAATTTAGATTTGGAAACAAAACCGTAATATTTTCCGTCCTTGATCACGGGTAGATTCCAGGCACTGCTATCCTG
>JABDQM010000341.1 GCA_013042315.1 Flavobacteriaceae bacterium
TCATTTTTGTAGTCCAATTCCTCAAGGTATAGGCCATTGCTGTACACAAACGGTATTTCAACCAATTAAAAAGGCTTTTGTCCAAAACCTTTTTCTTCAGCAACCGCTTCCTTTACATTTGGAGAACCATAGCATAAGTAGGTTAAGTTCATGGTAAGATTTGGGGAAAAAAGGCAGGATTCGTCCTGCCTTTTTTATTTCTGATAATCAAAGCTTTACCGTCTTTTGTGATTATTTACACTCCATGTCAGTTTAATCTGTCTGACCGTCTTGTCCAAAATTTCTTTAATTTTCTTTGTTATTTCTCACAATACCAGTAATTTAGTGCTGCCATAGCATAAGTAGGTTAAGTTTATGGTAAGATTTGGGACGAAAAGGGTGGAGGCTTCTCCACCCTTTTCTATGGTACCCATACAGCTCTAAACAAAAAAATCCGCAACCTGGAAGGCTGCGGATTTTCTTTTTCTCGCTATTGATATTTATTTATTGGCCTGATATATTTCAGAGACCTTATCCCAATTGATTACATTGAAAAAAGCGTTGATATAGTCGGGTCGCCTGTTCTGATAATTCAGGTAGTAGGCGTGTTCCCAAACGTCTAATCCCAGGATGGGAGTACCTCCGCAGCCCGTATTGGGCATTATTGGATTATCTTGATTAGGGGTAGAGCAGATCTCAACCTTACCTCCTTTATGGACACATAACCAAGCCCAGCCTGAACCGAATTGGCCCCCGGCTGCGGAACTGAATTTGTCTTTAAAACCATCAAAGGAACCGAAAGCGTCATTTATGGCAGTTGCCAGTTCCCCGGAAGGATTACCTCCGGCGTCGGGGCCCATAATTTCCCAAAAAAGTGAGTGATTGTAAAATCCCCCACCATTGTTTCGTACGGCTTTGTTGCTCATATCGAGTCCTTGCAGGATCTCGGTAATTCCTTTTCCCGCAAGCGGAGTGCCTTCGATTGCTGCGTTGAGTTTAGAAGTATATCCGTTATGGTGTTTTGTATGATGTATTTCCATGGTCCTCGCATCGATATTTGGCTCAAGAGCGTCGTATGCATAGGGTAATTTTGGTAGTTCAAATGCCATTTTAGTTGTCGTTAATTGTTAATATTCAGTGATCTTCAAATTTAGCAATTTTAACAATTATATTCCCCTAATTATATGTTAAGAACTCTCGGGGTTTGCTTAATTTGCAAGGAAAATATACACCTCTGCACGCTTATCAGATTTACGATGCTTCAGCCGGATCAGGTAAAACGTTTACCCTGGTTAAAGAATACCTGAAATTGATCCTTGTCAGGAAAGGACATCAGGATTTCAGAAAAATCCTCGCGATCACCTTTACCAATAAAGCGGTGAACGAAATGAAGCAACGTATTCTCTCCAGCTTATTTCTCTTTTCCAGCGGTGAAGAAGACCAACAAAACGATCTCTTTGAGCAATTGGTGAAGGAGCTCGAGATCGATCCGATTACCCTGAAGTCCAGGGCTAAACAAGTGCTGAAGGAAATACTGCATAATTACGCCTTCTTTGACATCTCTACCATTGATAAATTCAACCATCGCCTGCTCAAGACTTTTGCGAGGGATTTAAAGTTACCCCAGACCTTTGAGGTGGTCTTAGATACTGATCTTTTGCTGTCAGAAGGGATAGACCGCCTGCTCGGGAATGCAAAGATAAATGATCAGCTCACGGATCTTCTCATTGCTTTTGCAATGCAAAAAATTGACGATAGTAAGAGTTGGGATATCAGCTATGATCTTTCCAATATTGGGAAAATGCTATTTAGTGAAAATCACCTTTCCTATCTGGAGGACCTGAAGGCTAAGGACCTAAAAACCTTTCTACTTCTTCAGAAAGACCTCAGAGCACTCCTTCAGGTTTATCCCGATAAGCTGAGGGCGATTGCCACTAAAATACTATCCCTGATCGAAGAAGCGGGTCTGGAAAAAGGTGATTTCTCCCGAAGCCTTTTTCCAAATTTCATCGAAAAAGTACAGCAGAATCCCGACACACTAGATTTTTCTTCAGGCTGGAAACAAAATTTTGGCTCTGAATCGCTCTACCCTAAAAAAACGGCTGATGACAAGAAGGAGGCCATTGATGGGCTTATGCCCAAGTTTATAGAGTTCTGGACAGCACTTAAAACGGGCTATGGCAGGTATAGCTTTTTAAAAAATGTCTATCAGAATCTGGTTCCCCTCACCTTGCTAAATGCACTTCAAAGGGAGATCGACATGCTGCTGGAAGAACGTGAACAATTGCCTATATCGGCATTTAATACTCTTATAGGTGAGCAAATCAGGGATCAGCCCACGCCTTTTATTTACGAACGTCTCGGCGAGAAATATCGCCACTATTTTATTGATGAATTTCAGGATACTTCTTTAAAACAATGGTACAACCTTGTTCCCCTGATCTCCCACGCCTTGCAAAGTGAAGACCTGCAAGGGAATAGGGGTAGCTTATTTCTGGTTGGGGATGCAAAACAAGCTATCTACCGATGGAGGGGCGGCAGGTCTGAGTTGTTCCTGAATCTCATCCATAAGGATGATACCCTTTTTGGCATCTCCCCTACAACCTCTTCCCTGAAAACAAATTTCAGAAGTTTTGAAGAGATCGTTTCATTTAATAATGGATTTTTTACTTCAGTAGTTCCTTATTTAAATAATGAACTCTACAGAGAACTATTCCTTAAGGGAAATAAACAACAACATACTTCCCAAAAGGGAGGGATAGTAAGTCTGCGTTTCCTCAGTGAGCAGGAAGAAGATAAAACGCTTGCCTATTGCGAAGAGGTCTATAAATGCATCGCAGACCTACGTGTAAAAGACATTCCTTTTGGGGAGATTTGTGTTTTGTTCAGATCTAACAAGCAAGGAGTTCATCTGGCCGAGCACTTAATTAAAAATCAGATTCCAATCATCTCTTCTGATGCCTTGCTCCTCGAAAGCGATCCGGAGGTTAGATTCCTGATCAACCTACTAAAATATTCAAATCGGACTTCAGATCTCAATATTCAATTCGATCTTCTCTTTCACCTGAGTCCGGAAGAAGGCAGACATCAATTCATATCCAATCATCTTGGAAAGCTACCTACTTTTTTTAGCGTAAATTATCAATTTAGCCTGGCCAATTTTAACCAAAGGTCTGTCTATGACGCCCTCGAATACGCTATAGAACGATTTCACCTTGTGGGGAATTCGCATGCCTATATCAGCAGCTTGCTCGATGAGGTTCTAGAAGTAGAATTACAGCGCGATTCAGGATTTAGTTCTTTTCTTTCCGTTTGGGAAAAGAACAAAAGTAAATGGAGCATTCCGGCCCCGGAAAATATGGATGCTGTTCAACTAATGACCATTCACAAAGCGAAGGGCCTTGAATTTCCCTTTGTGATATTTCCCTTTGCAAACTCAAACATATATGAGGACAGAGGCACGAATCTCTGGGTACCTGCGCTTGACGAGGCTCTAACCGGTTTCGATCATATCCTCGTCAGGAAAAAGAAAGATATGACGCTTTACAACCAAGAGTCTGAAATTCTTTACGAAGAAGAGCGGCATAAAATGGAACTCGATGCATTTAACATCTTATACGTCGCCTTAACCAGGGGCGTACAAGGAG
>JABDQM010000342.1 GCA_013042315.1 Flavobacteriaceae bacterium
GGCCACGATTAAAAAGTTTAGTTTGCCGTGGACTTTAGTTGTGTGCTTACTCATAATTAGTGTATTAAATTAATTATTTCCCAAACAACAATAAAGTTGAAAAGCATAGCTACTATAGCTAGTTACTGAATATAGTGAAAAAATGTTAAAAATCACTTTATTTATCTCATTTTTAGGAAGTTAGATCTATAATGGGCAATAAAAATCACCCCGGGCAATTGACGCCTGGAATGACCTTAAGACGGTGAAGTAGTATCAAATATGTTATTGTCCTCTTCTAAAATAAAGGGGATAGAAGAATACAATTTCTAATCTTAGTTCGTCTTTAAAAGATAATTCAATTATAAACTCTATATGTGAAGAAAAGGACGAAGTATAGCTAATATTGTCCGGAAAGGTGGTTTGAGTGATTAAAGCAGGAATACCCTTTGATAAATACGGCGCCTCAATATTTCTTTGTTGAAAACAGTATCTTCGAAAAGATCAGAAAGATGCCAGATGACTAAAAGTAACAATTCCAGATCATGGATAGATATTTTGAGTGAACTTGTAGAGTTCTTTTTAAAAAGTACCCATCAAAATAAACCTGAGAATGTAATCTGGCTTGATATTTAAGCTAAAACAAATTGTTTCCAATTTTATGTGACTTCCGTCTAAATCTTGTGTCTTAACGTATATAAAGACAAACCACACATATATTATGAAATTTAAAACCACACTTTTAGCAATTATGTTCTGCGGGGCGCTCACTTTTTCGTGTAGGGATACGCAAAAAGAACAGAAGGAAATAGACCGTCAAATTGAAGAGATAGAATCTGTAGAACAGGTGATCGATTCAACGGCTGAGGAAATTCACAAAAAAGCCGAAGAAGTAGATGAATTAATTAAACAATTAGATAGCATTTAAACACTGATCTTATGAAAAGAATATTTTTAGCAACGCTTTTATCATTCGCTTTTGTAGCTATTGGTCAGGCACAGACTAAAGGAAAAGGAAAAGGCAAGGAAAAGCCCAAGGAAATGCGCAAAAAAGCAAATGAACGTACTGAAGAGGAGCGTGAAAATGCCGAGGAAACAGCAGAGTACGAACAAGAGAAAGCCAAGAAAAAAGTAAAAGATAAAGAAAAGGAGACACGGGAAAAAGGCAAGGATAAAGCTGAAGACGAACGCGAAAGAATGGAGGACGAAGCCGAAGACGCCAGGGAACGTGAGAATGAGGCTATGGAAGATGCCCTTAAACGAAATGAAAATGCAGAAAAAGGCAATAAAGGTAAAGGAAATGCCTACGGTCGAGATAAGGGCGATATGAACGGCCGTGAATTTGGACAATACCGTGCTTCCCAGGCCCGTGAAAAACTGGCAGAAACCGAAGCAGCCCTCGAAGAGGACGAAGGAACGCTGCGGCGCGGTAAAACTGCCCTTGATGAGGCCCGTGAACGCCTCAAAAAGGCTAAAGAAACAGGAGAAGACGAAGCTGTAATTTCCAAAAAAGAAGAAAAGCTCAGCGAAGTGGAAACCAAACTGAAGGAGCTTGAAGAAAGTATTCAAAAAGGCAAGGAAAAACTTCGGGAAAAGAAAGAGCAGTTGAAAAAGATCGAAGAGACAGAGAAGCAGGAATAACCCCTTTTTTCCTCAAATCTTTCAGACCGCATTTGGGAATACCCGAATGCGGTTTTTTATATGTCAATTTAAATTAATCGACAGGAAGATCGCCGCTAATCGCAGACTAGCGAATTACTTTTCCTGAAAACAGTATCTTCGAATAGCACAGAAAGATCCATAATGCCCAAAAGCAACTCATCCAGGTCATGGATAGACATTTTAACTGAGCTTGTAGAGCTGTTTTTTAAAAGTTCCAGTCGGAGCAAACGGGGAAGGACCTGGCATCAGCATGTGGTTCCTTATGATGATGGCTGGGCCGTAAGGCGGGAAGGGAATAAGCGGATCACTTCTAAACACCGGCGGCAGGATACGGCCATTAGAAAAGCAAAACGCCTGGCCAGAAAACACAAGGCCGATGTGATCATCCACAGGCAGGACGGCACCATTCGGGACCGTATTAATTACGATTGAATACTCCCTACAACTTTACCCTGCTGATCTCAGGGCCCTCGGGCCGGGAGATATCGGCTTCCTTTTCAGCGGTGATAAAGATCTCAGAACCCACAAAGGAGGTAATGGTTTGCAACTCGGAATCCTCTCCATTTTCATTGTAAAGTGCTCCGATATTTTTTAGCCCGTTTTCCACACTTAACAACCAAACCACATAGGTAGTTGCACTACTGCTCACTCTATCCGGACTTGCCAAATATTTAGCTTTTACCGTGATCTCGTTGTTGTCGTTGTTATCGGTTTTTTGCTTGACCGTGATCTCAGCGGCAGGAGCAAGCTCGGAAACCGGGAAGGTTTTGGTAGTTGCGCAGGAGGCGAGGAGCATGAGAAAAACTAGAAGTAATAGCTTAGGTTTCATTATAACAGGAATTGAGAATTACATAAGAATATAGCAATTTTCCCTGAGGTGTAAAAGATGATATTCCCGTATAGAAAAACCCGGTCTTTTACAACCGGGTTTGTATTTCCAATAGGTCTTATCACTATTTTTAATAATCAGCGTACTTTATTAGCGCGTATCTTATAAATAACTCTTTCTCCACCCCCGGTTACATAAATATCCCCTGATGGACCTACGGTTACACCGTCGAAGAACCAATATGGAGGAAACGTGGGCAGAAAGCCATCAAAGAAATTAAAACCGTCTGCTAGTACCGTGGTTTCTCCGGAAGACAAGTCATCTATACGGGAAAGACGAGAAGCGCCTACTTCCACAACCAGCAGATTACCTTTTTGATCTAAAGCGATACCTTCAGGTCCTTGTAAATCAAAATCGAAAGTGGTGATTGTTGGTAAACCCCCATCAATATCGATCTGTACAATATCGCCATTAAAATAGTCGGCTACCCAAAGGGTTTGGCCATCCGAAGCCACACCTGAAAATAAACCCGGTAGAATTAGTTCATTGTCGCTCAGCCTAATGATACCGCCCAGCCCCACATCATTCATATAAATTTCTCCCTGAACCCTGGCGGCGTCAATGGGAGCAGCTACTCGTGGTGCACTATAATTTTCTATGACACCCTCGTTCGGGTTCCATACCTGCAATCCAGGACTAAAAAAAGAAGTGATGATTAGATCGTCGCCGTCCGCAGTTAGATTCATTGGCAGAATTAAGGAAGCCAGGCCTTTTTCAGGTGCCACCGGGATCAAATACCCCTTATAGTTGTTTTGCTGCTGGCCACTGGTTCCGTTGAATTGCCGTAGTTGAAACAGATCAGCCTCATAGAGCATGTCCTGGTTATTTGGCCCCTCCATAACGGCTAGGCCCTGAGGCATTATGATGCCGCCTGGACTTAGGATTCGAGCCTGACCACTTTTCAAAATTTCGGCTACCCAGCCCTCGTCATTATTGGTCATATACAGGGACCCGTCATCGTCAAAGGTCATATTATCCAAACCCGGTTGCAGGGAAGTGAACAGCGTTTTATCATCATTCCCGTCCGGATTTACCTTCCAAACTTTACCGGCCTGGTCCAGCACGTATAACAAGCCTTCCGGGCCAAACTTGGCCGCAGCGGGATTAAATAAGTCTGATGGAGGAGGAAAACTCCCCGCAACAATTCGAATGGGTGGACTAAACAGACCACTCAGATCTTCAGGAAATACGGTGTTATCCGGGATGGCGTCAACATCAATCGCTATCACCAAATTCAAGGCAAACAAGGGGCCGTACAATATTAGACGGCCATCCTCCATCCTTGTGTCAAAGGAATTGAAAAAACCTAAGCAAAATCCTGTGGGACAGGATATGATATGACGAGGTGGAAGATCAAGTTCCGGATCCAATTCGAACAAACCGTCGCCCAGGAAATCCAGGGCAACAAAGAGCCTTCCATCGTCGGAAAAGCGAATAGGATTCACTCCCGGGGCCACAAACTGTTTCTTCACAATTCCATCTTTCAGACGCCCCACCTCTCCGGTAAGGATATCCGTCCAGTACAGTGCGGTTCCATCCGGAGAAAACACCACATCATCTGGGCTGTCAACACCTTCCCTTATTCTTTTGATGATTTTCCCATTGTTCTTGTTGATCACCGCGATCTCCTGTCCGTTTACAGTACCTACATAGAGATGTCCGTCCGGTCCAATGTCTAGTCCGTTAGCAGCATTCAATGCAGCGCCTTTAACCAGGGTCTTTACAACCGCATTCCCGGATTTCTTTTTATTTTTTGATTTGGATCGTGCGTTTGTAGCTTCAAGTTTTTCCTGATTTGAAACCGGATCTTCACTACAAGAATAGGACAGAATGAACAGGACTAGAAAGCCCCCCAAAAGCAGGGCCTTCAGGATTGATTTTTGAGACGTTTTCATTTGAATTGGTTTAATGGTTGGTTATAAATGAATTGCGAAACCTGAGAGATACAGGGAAGAATTCCGAATATTTAATTTAATCTATATAAATGATTATTCTAAGCAGGGTAGGACGAAGGATACTAAATATTGTCCAAGTGATAACTATTGGTGTTTAAAAGGTATAAAGGATTCAGCAGGGTACTGAAGAGATGCTATTGAAAGCTAGGCTTATCAAAAAGAAGAAAAAGCAAGGGATTGTCCTTTTACTGACTTTCCTGCCTTTCGAGAATTTTGAAAATACGGTTGATCACAATCTCTGATAGATTCCATTCGTAGCCCTCAAAATC
>JABDQM010000346.1 GCA_013042315.1 Flavobacteriaceae bacterium
TCGGCTTCAACATCACCGTCTTTGGAAAAAGCATTATAACTGGGTAAAAGTGCATCACCCTGGGCGGTGTAAGGATCACCTTCTACCGGAACGGCCTTTAATGTAGCCTGGTAAGGCTCAGGTCCCAGGAGCTTTAATTCCCGTATTTTGGGATAGGGAAAAAGGATATGGTAGGTTTCTATTTTTGTGTTGTAGCCCCAGGATTTGAATTGCTCCGCCATCCACTCGGCATTTTCTTTTCCGTATTCAGTGCCTACCCAATGGGGTTCCGCAGCAAGGCGCTGCATCCAGGTATCCAGGTTTTCTGCAGATAACCGGGCCTCAAATTGGGCTTCGAGATCCAGTTGATCCGATCCGTTTTCCGCACTGAATCCATTGATATTTTGAGCAAATACTGTTCCGAAAGCAAGGGTAAAAAAACTAAGAAATAAAATTCGTTTTAACATCAGAAAAATTTTTAATGAAGATAACTATTAAAATTATTTGAGCAGGCTTTTGTAGTATGACAACCCGTATTTTTTTCAACTTTTAAATCCTTAAAACCAGGACTGATCCAATTTTAGAATTGTGCGTAAGAGAACGTTAGCTCCGTTAGCCATATCTTCCGGGGAAGTAAATTCTCTTGGCGAATGGCTGATGCCACCCTCACTGGGAACGAAGATCATACCCACCGGTGTAATCCGGGCCATATCCTGTGCGTCATGCCCGGCACCACTCTGCATCTGCATCGAACTTAAGCCCATTTCTCCTGCGGCGTCAGAAATGAGTTTTTGAATTCTTTCGTCTGTAAGGGCAGGAGCCGAGGTGGCATCAATGGGGGTAAAGCTAAAGGTAGTTCCCGTTTCTTCTTCGATAGCTTTGGCCCGACTTTTAATGTCTTCAAACAGTTTTTCTATTTTGGCTGAAGATAAATCCCTTATCTCAAGACTAAGTTGTACTTCTCCCGGGATTACATTGGGCGCCCCGGGAAGCGCCTCAATCCTTCCCACAGTTCCTACCTGATTCCCTTCGTAACTATTGACCACTTCATTTACTGCCAGCACAAACTTTGAAGCCGATATTAAGGCATCCTTTCTCAAGGCCATTGGGGTGGTCCCGGCATGGTTGGCAAATCCTCTAATATTCACATCCCACCATTTTATTCCTACAATTCCTTCCACAACCCCGATATCGATGTCTTCCCGATCTAAAATACCCCCTTGTTCAATATGCAGTTCCAGAAAAGCCGTTAAACTGCCCTCTTCCCGTTCAACCTGCCAGATGCGATCGGCATTTCCACCCAATCTATTAATCCCTTCTTTCATGGAATAGCCCGTACTATTTACTACTGAAAGAGCATCATCAAGAAGCTCTCCAACAATCGCCCTGCTTCCCATTACGCCCCCTTCTTCATTTGAAAAAATAAAAACCTCCAGAGGATGTTCGGTTTTTATATCTGCTTCGTTCAGCGTCCTTATCACTTCAATAGCCGCTAAAGATCCCACACATCCGTCATAGTTTCCTCCATCGGGGACCATGTCTATATGCGAACCAAAGCCTATAGGCTTCAATCCCGGGTCTTTTCCCGCCCGTTTACCAATAATATTTCCGGCATAGTCCACACTCACTTCCAGTCCGGATATCTGCATCAGGGAAATGATATAAGCTCGGCCTTGCAGGTCGGCATCACTAAAGGCGACGCGATTCGTTTCCCCGTTTTCCTTCATTCCGTATTTGGCAAGGGTATAGATCGTTTTTTCCAATCGGTCCTGATCGACCTCAGGAACTTCCTGTGCTTTGGAAATTAAACCAAATGAGATAAGGAGGATGTAGAATAAATAGCTTGTTTTCATGACTGGGGAATTTCAAACAAGATATAAAATAATAGAGAGTAGCTGACGGATTTTTCCTTATTTAAGGACGATTTTGTCGATCTCAATCTTGAAATCCTCTGCTTTCTTATTCCCGATCAGAATAGCTACTTCTCCCATCAATTCACCGGGATAAGGGGGCATGCTTAGTTCTCTGCCTCTGAATTGTGGAATAAACTTGTTAAAAGGAATATTGATGATTTGCCAACCTTCTGTGGTCTCAATAGAACAAGAGTAGTTGTAGTACTGTGAAGAATCCGACTTTACCCTTATCTGATAGTTCTTACCATCGCCTTTTAATTTAAGTTCGAGCGAGTTGTAACCGGATACATCCCGTGGACCAAAATTGTGCTGTACGAGAGAAAAACCTCCGTTATTTTCAAGGGAAACATACCCCTGGAAGACTCCTTTACCTTCCTGGTTAAGAGAGATGCTGCCTTTGGATAATCCACCCATAACTCCGTCGTTGACTACCTGCCATTTGCTGAGGTCGGATTGATCTGAAAATTGAAA
>JABDQM010000029.1 GCA_013042315.1 Flavobacteriaceae bacterium
TATCCGTAGGAAAGAAAGGAAGACGATTTATTCAGCCGCACGCAAGGGTGATGATCCATCAGCCGAGTGGAGGTGCAAGAGGACAGGCTTCAAATATCGAAATTCAGGCCAAGGAAATCATTAAAACGAAAGAATTGGGGGCTAAGATTCTGGCTGAAAACTGCGGACAAACCTTTGAAAAAATCATGAAAGATTTTAATCGCGATTACTGGATGGGTGCCGAAGAATCCGTGGAATACGGCATTGTAGATGGAATAACAAAATAGCACTCCAATAGTTGATAATAAAAAAAGTCCGGTGTAAAAATTCACCGGACTTTTATTTTATATGGACGCCATTGGCGGATGGTATAATATTTACGTTTTAAACTATTAATCTGGATGATATTTCAAAATTGTTTTTAAAACTGATCGGGATTTTCAATGATCTGCCTGGCCCTGGCCCTTATTTCTTCCATTTCTTCCTCCCCCTTCTTTGACAGTAAATTAAGCATCATTCCCATTCGGGGATTGTCTTTAAACGATTCTTTTTTGGCATCCAGAAAATTCCAGTACAAAGCGTTGAAAGGGCAGGCATTGTCCCCTGTTTTCTTCTTGTGATCATAGGTACATCCGGAACAATAATTCCCCATTTTATTGATGTAATTGGCACTACTTACGTAAGGTTTGGTAGCCACAATTCCCCCGTCCGCAAACTGGCTCATCCCCCGGGTATTTGTAATCTCCACCCATTCAATCGCATCAATGTATACTCCCAGATACCAGGCATCCACTTCGTCGGGGTGGGTCTGGGTGAGCAGGGCGTAGTTTCCAGTTATCATCAAGCGTTGAATATGATGGGCATATGCCTCTTCCAGACTCTGGTTTATCGAATGGCTGAGGCAATTCATTTTGGTATCGCCGTTCCAGTAGAAATCCGGGAGTTTATTTTGGTTGTCAAGGGCGTTTTTTGATTTGTATTCAGGCATTTCCCTCCAATATACGCCTCTCATAAATTCGCGCCATCCCAGAATCTGACGGACAAAACCCTCTACCTGACTAATATCAATCTTTGTCTTTTCCTTTCGGTATTCCTCAAGAACCCTATCAATCACCTCTTGGGGAGAGATCATTTTACTATTCATGGCAAAGGATATACGAGAATGAAACAGGAATCTCTCTTCGGTGTGAAGTGCATCCTGGTAGTCTCCAAAATGCTGTAATAAATTCTCGGTAAAATAATTCAGTACTTCCAGACTTTCTTTTCTCGATATAGGCCAGTTAAATGCCTGTGAATCTATCTTCCCTATATTTTTAATCCCTGCCTTGTCTATTTCTGCAATTATTTTTCGTACGTCTTTGCGGAGATCATACTCTGGGGGAATGGCCGGACTACCTTTCCATTTTTTCCGGTTGCTCTGGTCGTAGTTCCATTTTCCACCTTCGGGTTCCCCATCCTGCATCATGATATTGTGCTTTTTTCGCATCATGCGGTAAAAAGATTCCATGACCAGTTGTTTCTTTCCCTCAAAAAACTTCTCAAGTGTATCCCTGCCGGTTAGAAAATGGTGGGAATCAGAATGATCACTGTTAATGTCAAGTGAAGTCGTAATTTCTTTCAATTGCTGATCGAGGCGGTATTCATCGGGTAACTGGTACTCAAATTTATCTGCCTTTAGTTTGTCGATGTATTTATGGATGAGTTCATTCAGGTCCTGTGGATTTTCCTCATCGTTGATTTTTAAATAGATCACCTTATGGCCCTGCTCTTTGAGGGAGGCTGAAAAATTTCGCATAGCAGAGAAAAAGGCAACTATTTTCTGAATATGGTGCGTAACATAGTCGGTTTCCTGCCTCATTTCGGCCATTAGGTATGTACAATCGGGGTCCACCTCCTCAAACCATGGATGTTGAAGATTTAGTTGGTCTCCTAATATTAGGCGTAATTTATTCATCTGATTATTGTCTTTTAAAATAGGCTCTGCTGCAACCAACGATTCTGGAATTTACCCTGGGGGTCGTACATCCCTGCCTGTCTCTGAATATTAAATTTTCTATCTCTGGGATCGTTACCTACCCCACTGTTGTACATCCAGTTGCCCCAGTTGCTGTGAACGTCAT
>JABDQM010000350.1 GCA_013042315.1 Flavobacteriaceae bacterium
CTACTAAGCTTATAAATAATGGGATGACATTTTTAAATTCCTTACCGAACTGTCGGATGCGAAGGATGATCCGTCATCATCGTCACGATCTGAGAATACGTACCTCTAATAACTCCACGAAATCAACAACTATGTTAATGTTTTAATAATCCTGCCTATTTTGTTTAATCTCAGATTATATTTGTTTAGTATTCTTCTTAAAAACTTAAACAAATGCCTTCATCAGTACTTAAAGTCAGTTTTATTGTAGCCTTATTTATTCTTCCTCTCAGCTCTATTGCTCAAGAATTTCAGGGTCAGGCTTATTACTTCAAAAAATCCAAGCTCGAGCTGGGTTCCTGGGGTGCAAGAATGAGTGAAGCTCAAAAAAAGCAAGTTCAGATGCGGCTAAAGAACAGGCTTGAAAAGACATACGTCCTCAATTTTAACAAAGAAGAATCCTACTTTGACGAACAAGATAAATTAGACGCTATGTCAGGAGCAACGGATTCATGGGGCAAGAATTTTTCTCCCGGGGAATCTTATAAAAATATCAGCGATAAGCAATTGGTTCAGAGTCAGGAGTTCTACGGAAAGCTTTTTTTGGTGAAGGATGAGCTCCCAGATATCAAATGGAAGATAGGCAAGGAGACTAAAAAGATTGGGGATTACTTGTGTATTAAAGCTATGGCAACCATTCCTACTGATCAGTTAGCATGGTACGACTTTTCATGGGGACAGTTGAGGAATACAGCAAAGGAAGGAGAAACTGAAGATGTGGAAGAGGCTTTGACCATTGTTGAAGCATGGTACACTCCGCAAATACCAGTTGCTCACGGACCTGGAGAATATTGGGGTCTTCCGGGGCTTATATTGGAGGTTAGCGCCGATGATACGGTTATGCTATGCTCCAAAATTATTATGAACCCAAAAAATAAGCTCAAGATTGAAGCGCCTGACAAGGGAAAAGAAATCACTAAGGAAGCTTACAAGAATACAATCACAATGAAGATGAAGGAAATGAGAGACAACAGGGGTAGAAGGAGAAGCCGTTAATTTATAATGTCCAAAACCTTTTTCCTTTCACTAGCTCTAAGGCCTTCATGAAACACTTTCTTCGTTATGCGCTCCTACTCGTAGTCAACTGTACCTTCGCGCAGGTCACACTGCAAGGCGTAGTTAAAGACACCCTTAATGATCCCCTCTACCTCGCGAACGTCATCGCTATAAATCAGGAAACAACTGACCTCGAATCGTATGCCATAACCAACGAGGAAGGAAAGTTTAAGCTTGAATTGGGGGAGAACGGAACTTTTGAGCTTCAGATCAGTTATGTGGGGATGAGAACTTACAAGGAGGTGATAAGTACCTCTTCTACTGATATAGTTAAGGATTTCACCTTGGAATTAGCAAACGCCCTGGATGCAGTAGAGGTGGTTTCCGAGATACCGGTCACCGTCATGGGCGACACTGTAGTTTACAATGCCGACTCCTTCCAGAACGGTACGGAACGTAAACTGGAAGATGTGCTGGAGAAACTACCCGGCGTGGAAATAAACGAAGACGGACAGGTTGAGGTTGAGGGAAAAGTGGTCAACAAAATAATGGTGAACGGTAAAGATTTCTTTGACGGGGATACCAAATTAGCCACCAAGAATATTCCTTCTAAAGCAGTAGATAAGATACAAGTACTGAGGAACTACTCAGAAGTGGGCCAATTACGAAGTGTTGCTAACAACCAGGACAATGTGGCCATGAACATTAAACTCAAGGAAGGGAAGGAGAATTTTTGGTTCGGCAATATTACGGCAGGTGCCGGTGCCTCCCCGGACAAAGAACTCTACCTTTTACAGCCCAAATTGTTTTATTACAGTCCCAAATACAGCCTTAATTTTATAGGAGACTTCAACAATACAGGAGAAGTTGCTCTAAGCAGAAGAGATATCCGGAACTTTGGCGGAGGATTCCGTTCCCCAAGCAGAAGCAGCGGCACAAGCTTAAACCTCGGAGATAACAGCCTCAATTTTCTTACGAATCAGAATAACGCCCTCGAGATTGAAAACAAGCTAGCCACAGGAAATTTCAGCTATTCCCCTACAGGAAGTCTGGATTTAAGTGGATTCCTCATTTACAACAGCAGCAGGATACTGTCAAGGGAAACCAGTTTTATTCAATATACAGATCCCGAGTTGGGAATCCCTGATGAAGCCACAGAGCAATCGAGCAGGGAGCGCTCTAATCAAGGGCTCCTTAAACTCAGTGCTTCGTTTCAGCCCGATCTGAACAATCAGTTGGATTACGATATCCTGGGACGTATCTCCAATGACTCTCAAAACCAAAATCTTTTTTCCTCGGTGATCGGTAACACTACCCAGGTTGACGAAGTAACCCCTTTTAGCGTAAACCAGAATCTGAATTACTATTACACGCTTGATGAGAATAACATATTTGCTTTGGAAGCCCAACACCTGATCAGGGATGAAGATCCATTTTATAACGCATTGCTGGTTAATGACCCTAATGGAGATGATGCCTTCGACAATACTGCTGAGGCACTCGGACTAGATACATCTTTGAACAATTACAATCTGGGACAGAATCGACGGGTACTTTCAAATCAGCTGGATGCCAAATTAGACTATTACCATATCCTGAATGCTCAAAGTAATTTCAATTTCACTTTGGGTACGATTCTGAGCAGACAGGAATTCAATTCCAATATCTTCCAATTCCTGGAGGACGGAACTCAATTTAATCCAACCCCTAATTTTAATGATGGTTTGGCAACTAACGATACTGAGTATAATTTTAGTGATCTGTACCTGGGCATCCATTACCGACTTAAGACAGGTAAATTCACCCTCACTCCCGGATTTTCAGTTCATGCCTATGGCAATAAAAACTTCCAGGTCGGAGAGACCTTTGAAGACAATTTCTTTCGCTTTTTACCCGACTTTGAGACCCGCATACAGTTTAAAAAGAGCGAAGCACTTACCCTGAGATATGAAATGCGAAATCAGTTTACTGATGTGACCCGCCTTGCACAAGGTCTGGTGTTAAACAACTTCAACAATATTCAGTTTGGCGAGCCCGACCTGCAGAATGCCCTTTCTCATAATGTGAGTTTGTTCTACAGTAGTTTCAATCTGTTTAATTATACCAATGTTTTTGCCAGGGCGGCCTATACCAGTAATATTGACCAAATCAGGAGCCTGACAAATTTTGAAAGTGTTATCCGTACCAGTACCTTTTTCAATTCCAACTTTGCCGACGAAAATGTAAATGTGTTTGGCCGTATCCAACGCAGCTTCGGGAAAATCAGGACCACTCTGAATGCCAGTTTCAATTACAGCAAGATCAATCAGTTTATTCAGGGACAGCAATCTTTGAATGAGGGGTATACACAGACCTATACTCCGGGAATTAGAACAAATTACAAGGTAGCTCCCAATGTGAGCCTCAGGTATCGGTACAGTGTCACCAACAACAATCAGGGAGGCGGCAAGACAAAGTTTGTGACCAATGCCCCTTCCGTGGAGTTCGATGCCTACATATGGAAATCAGTTACTTTTCGTACGGAATATACCTATACTAATCAGGATTTGGGCAATGGAAATTCGCAATCATTCCAGAACTGGGATGCTACCCTCTCCTACAGAAAGGACAGAGATGCTAAGTGGGAATATGAGATCAGGGCCACCAACCTTCTGGACATAGATTCGCAGGTAAGAAACAGTGCCAATAATCTGTCAGTATTTACTTCAGAGACTTTTATACAGCCGCGCTTTGTTACTTTTCGTGTGGTGTACGCTCTTTAGATACATATTATTAAAAGAAAAGTATTACCCTACGTGCTGATCGATCAAAATAGCATTTCCATCAGGATCTAACACCACAAAACTGCCGGGCCCTTTGGTGTCCTCCTTAACTTCTGATTGCAATTTTATTCCGCGGCTCTTTAATTCCTTTTGAATTTCCCGCACGTCGTCAAAATCATTTAGTGTTGCCGCATTTGAATCCCAACCCGGATTAAATGTCAGTATATTGTTCTCAAACATTCCCTGGAACAAGCCAATAAGTGTGTCCTCGTTTTTCATAATGACATAATTCTTTTCCAAATCACCTGCGAATAATTTAAATCCCAGATTTTCATAAAATGTTTTAGAAGTATTGATGTCCTTTACGGCCAGACTGATGGAAAATGCACCTAATTTCATAATTGTTGAAGTATTTATTTAATTTATTAATTGAGTAAGCAGGGATTAGACTTTATGAAGGCTAACCGGACTTTCGCAGTATCTTTTCCATCGGTCGTCCCCTTGCCAGTTCATCCACGAGTTTGTCGAGATATCTGGTCTCTCTTGTTATCTTATTAGTGATTTCTTCAACCCTGTACCCGCAAATCACTCCTTTGATTAAATGCGCATTAGGATTGAGTTTGGCGTTATTAAAGAACTGCTCAAAGGTGACCTCTTCCTGAAGGATTTTTTTCAAATCGCTTTCACTATACCCCGTTAGCCAACGTATCACTTCATGCAGTTCTTCTTTGGTCCTGCCCTTTTTCTCTGCTTTTGTGACATAATGCGGATAAACTGATGCAAATTTCATTTTAGCTATTCGTTCGTCGTGGTGGCTTGTATCTGTCATGACTTTTGTTAAGTTGTTGTTCTTCAAGTTATTAAATGATGTTGAATAATCCATAAACTGAGTGCCTTATTGCGATAAGACTCCTTTTTTCAATTGTTCTATCCAAGTATGTTTATCGTTGAGGTATTCGGGATTCATATCTCCATTTTCAAAGTTCATGGAGTGGTCCGTATTCTTGTAATTTTTGATTAGCATATTTGATCTATTCGGAATCATAGATATGGAGACAACAGGATCAACGAGGATATCATTTTCGCCGTATTGGAAGAGTACCGGGCAGCGGATAAGATCCATACTGCCTTCGAGGCCAAAATGGACATCTGACCTTAAAGGTCTTCTGGGAAGATTTTTGGAGTATGCTGGCCGATGTCTTAAAGTGGGCAACGTTTCCCTTAGTCTTTTAATCTCAGTAAGTGTCTCATCTGTGAACAGTCCCTTTGCAACATCGTTGTAATACATTTCCCAGACCTTCAATACCTGATCAATATCGCCATGCTTGAAGCCCTGCGCACTCAGGTGATGCTGAATGGCAAATAATCGATTCTCCTTAAATGAAGCTATTGGTCCGGAAACGACATTGACAAAGGCAATTTTGTCCGGACTTCGGATTGCCATATTCAAGGCTAGTCGGCCGCCTTCACTCATACCGTGAACACCCACCTTACTCTTATCTATCCTTTCCTGGGACGACAGCCAGGCATGCAGCTCCATATATTCTGTAGTTTTATCCTTAAAACTCTGTTCCCTCCAGCTTTTTTCAGTTTTTGATAGTCCGGAGCCCGACTTGTCGCATACCAAGGCGGATATACCCTTTTTTGCAAAGACTTCGGCTTCATAGATATAATTGGCCAAGCCCACATCTCCGCCACCCTGAAGACAGAGCACTGCAGGAATTTTATCCAACTTGTATTTGACAGGTTGAAGTAGCAGGCCGAATATGCGGCCATTTGAAGTGGTGATCCACACAGAATCTCTTTTGATGTCATAAGAGATGTTTTGAAGTTGCTGCTCTACATCAACTTTAGTCTGGCATGTAGAAATGGTGGTAATTGCCAGCGCAGATATAAGTAGAATAGAAGAATTTCTCAGCCCAAGGCACTTCATGTTGTGATAGATATTTTGTTCATTTTTCAAATGGAAAATATTCCATGGAAGATTTCAATTCTTTGGCTTACTCCTTCCTTCTTTTTGTCCAGAAATCAATTTCAACTTCAATATGATCCGATAAAAAATCGGGCATTGCTGAGTGCTTAAATTCACTTCCTACTCCAAAATCCTGACGATTAATCGTGGTTCTCGCTTTTATGCCAATCGTGTTATTTTCAATTTTCACAATTTGGAATGGGAACACGAATTCTTTGGTCACGCCGTGCATAAAGAATTTTCCGTAAGCTTCAAAATTGGAATAATTGATTTGCCGGATGGAATCACTCTCAAAGGTAATCTGAGGGTATCTTTCTTCGTCAAAGAAATCTGCGGTTCGCAAATGGGCATCCCGATCAGCAATACCGGTATTGATGCTCTTTACTCTGATCATAGTGGAAATCTTTGAGGAATCCATGTTTTGTTCATTCCAGTCGAGAAAAAGATCATAGTCGGTAAATTTTCCGCTAACCTGAGAAAAGCCGGCTATTGAGATCTTAAATCCGATGGTTGAATGATTAGGTTCAACCATTAATTTTTTGGTTTGAGCCCAAATACACATGGGAATACAAAAAACCAGAATCAGGATAAAGTGTTTCATAAGATTCATACTGCGCGGATTTTCTATAGGTAGGTAATTGATACCCAATGCGTAAAATTCTTTTATTATCTCTTGCCCAACCTTTTAAAGATAGGAAATTATACCCATTTGCTTTGGACAGCCCTCCTCCTTTCTTGTTGCTTTTCAGGCATTTAATTCGATTTTCGATATATGGAAAGCTTATCTGTTTTCATATAAAAATTGGTCTTGGGATGCCTGATATCCCCATTTAATTACAGACGTCATTGGATTAATAACTTTTTTTGTGATAGCTTTGTAGGAAATTACAAGAATCCCATCGAAAATAAACAGCTTACTTTAGAAGGCCTACTTCAATTAGATTTTAACACGATTATCTGGATAGCTGCTCCCATTATGTTCGGCTTGGTAGCGTTGGAATATTTCCTGTCCTATAAACAAAAGAAAAATCTCTATCACGGAAAAGATTTTTTGGCCTCCTCGGCCATAGGTTTTGGAAACCTGTTTGTCAATGCCCTGACCAAGGTCGGGATCTTTTATATCGTTGTAATCTGCTACAATCTTACGCCCTGGACCATCCCACATACCTGGTGGTCTTATATTTTGTGTTTTATCGCCCTTGATTTTGTGCGATACTGGTCTCATAGAATTTCCCATTTTCAGCGTTTTTGGTGGTCTACCCATGTGGTTCACCACAGCTCAAAGTATTATAATTTTTCCACTTCCTTTCGTTTATCCTGGGTGCAGAACCTGAAACTGATATTTTTTGTGCCGGTATTCATGATGAGTTTCGACCCAGTTGTATTTATCATTATACATCAATTGGAAATCTTATATCAATTCTGGATCCATACCGAGCTTATCCGCAAGCTTCCCGCACCCATTGAGTACATCTTTGTCACCCCTTCACACCACAGGGTACATCACGCGGTAAACGAGGATTATATCGATAAGAATTTTGGGTCTACCCTTATTATCTGGGACCGAATGTTCGGCACCTTTAAGGAAGAAAAAGAACAGGCCATCTACGGTATTACCAAGCCCGTAGACTCTTTTAATCCAGTCTATTTGGTATTTCACGCCTGGGGTGATTTAATCAGGGATATGTGGAATCGTCCCCAGAAAAGCTGGTCTATTATGTTTGGCAGTCCTACCGCCTGGGAACGCAAGCAAATGCAAAAAGCAAAGCAGCAGGAAAAAACGAAATCAGAACAACCGGAGAAACGTATTGATACTCGAGTTGCTGAACCTGTAGAGTCCCTTTAATCCCTAAGATCAAATTATTTAACTGAGCATAGCCCCCCTTATTTCATCTTAGAAATTCGCGCAAAGAAAAAGCCACACGCTGCATTTACAGACCTGTGGCTTTATCAATTCTATTAGAAGAGTGTTATTTAATTTCCACGAGTGTAAGATCAAATATAAGATCCTGACCGGCGAGGGGATGATTGGCATCAATTACAATATGCTCCTCCTCTACTTCTACGATGCGCAGTTGCTGTTCAGAACCGTCAGGGTTTGTAGCAACAAGGCCCATTCCTATTTCAGGTTTGATCTCTT